>JAAFHW010000030.1 GCA_013298525.1 Flavobacteriia bacterium | reverse complement strand
CTTGGCCTAGTGGAACTCCTGCTGGATTTCCGTAACCTGCTGCAAGTAAATGATAACTTTTCGCTCCTGGCACACCTAAGTTATTAAAAGAACCTGTAAGTTTTGTTGTTACCTCCGTTGAAGGTGATCCAGCAACTGGCACAGGTGCTGCTCCATTGAAGTACAATCTTGGCCCTTGGATTTGAAATCCACCCAATAATAATCCACCGATGTTGTCATTCATGTAAGGAATCTTAAATTCTCCACCGCCAACTTGAGCAAATTGTTGTGCCAAGATATTAGTATAAGAACCTTTTTGACCTTCAATAAATAATGCATTATCACTAAATCCAGCTGTTAAAGAATTTCCTAAAGCTACATATTTAGAAAAATTTGCACTACCTGCAGTAAGAGGTAATCCATCCGATGAATTTGGCTTTGTTGTAACTTCATCATCATTATTACAAGCTATAAAGGTTAACGAAACCAAGAATAGCCATTTGAAATTTTTTATCATAATCTTATAGTATTATAAATTTTATTAAAAATAAATTATGGAGTTATTGTCCAAGAAGCAAAATATTGTTGACCTATTAGACCTGCTCCAAGAACTTGTTGGTATTCTTGACCACCAATATTAGCAGCACCAAGTTTAATTATAGATTTTAATTTTGGAATACTATAATTGATTTGTGCATCAATAACTGTTGCAGCATTAATCATACCATCAGCAAATGTAGATTCCCATTTGTACTCATCATTCCATCTTGCGCTTAAATTGAAACCAAAGTTTTTGAATAATTTATCATTACTAATAGAACCTTTAACTCTGTGTTTAGGTGTGTTGAAACCTGCTTCAAAACTTGGGTCTAAAGTTTGGTCAAAATCAAATTCAGCATAGTTATAATTTGCACTGATTTCAAAATTTCTAGGCAATTTGTATGCAAGACCTGCTCCGAAACCTATCGATTTAATTTCGATATTAGTATTTGTATAAAGTTGGAAGGCTCTTGTATTTCCAGTAGATATTGCATCTACAGATTGAACTCCAGCGTTTGTTGGTCCTAATAAAAGATTTGGTGCATCTTGTGCTGTACCATAAGTTGGAGCAACAACTGTTATATTTCCAATAAAGTCATTGTAAATGTTATAGTATCCATTTAAATCATAAGATAACTTTTGAACTTGTCCTCTGTATCCTAATTCAAATGCTTTAACAGTTTCTGGTTTAACAAGTCCAACATTTGTTTTCTTTAATAAACCTGCGGCAGCCACTGGGTTAGTTCCTGCTAAAGCAGCAAATTGTTGAACTGATGCAGCTGTATATGAATTATAGTATGCATTATTACCATTTATAGTAGTTGAAGTACCTCCTACAATAGCTTGACCCAATGGTGAAGTTACTGGTAAAGTTTCAGAATATCTAATTAAGTTATCAGGTGCAGATCCAAGTAAAATTGCACTTCCTACGTTAAATCCGATGTATTGATCTTGAGTAGAAGGATTACGGAAACCTGTTTGGAATGAACCTCTAAAAGTATGTGCTTTTTGAGCACCTGCAGTATAAACTGCTGATATTCTTGGTGAGAAATTACCATCAAAGTTTTTAGCTTTATCGTAACGAATAGAACCTGTTAATTTCAATCTGTCATCCATTAATTTCTTTTGAATTTGAGTATATGCTCCATATTCATTATAATTAATTTGGCTTGTATAATCCGTATAGATTCTTCCAAAAGAGTTTAACTCATACAATCTGAATGAACCTCCAACTTGAATTTCTGCAAATTTCACTAAATCTTTAAAATTATAGTTTGCATCTGAATGATACATATAGGAGTTATCCACTAATTTTGAACCTGTTAATACGTTAGGGTCAGCAATTACTTTATTAAATGCGTTTTTAAATGCCGCTGTACCAGGAACTAATCTACCAGTATCGGCAGTAGCTCTTGCAATAGCATGCGCTTGATCTGGAGTAGCTCCTCCCAACAAAGTTGACGATATATAGGCTCCAGCATATTGTCCGAACCATACATTATCAGGCTTCCATTGTCTATTGATATTTAATCCTGTAAACAACATATCGTAAGAATTTCCACCATCTTCTGTTGTGAAATAACCTCTAACGAAGAAATTTTTACCTTTCAACTCCAACTTGTGTTGTTGCATGAAGAATCCGTTCAAATAATATCTATTGGCTCCTTGATAAACGGTGTTACCAAAACCAAATTTACTTTGCCAAATAATTTCTGTATTGTTTGCCCATGGCTTAAAGTGCAAAGAGAAATCAATCTTAGCATTTTGTACCTTATTATCTGTTAAGTCAACCTCATTATATCCTGTTCTACTAACATTATAATTAGGTAATACTGAAGCTTGAGCAGGAGTTATAACACCCAAACCTACTAATGCATTACCAACACTTTTAATATTCGTAGTAGCCTCATCACCATAAACATTCATACCATTATAATTATGGTAACTTCTGTCTAAACCGACATTGTTTACCAAATCTTTATCTCTATAATCTGTAGCAAACCAATCTGTACCATTCATAAAAGTGAAATTGGCTTTTGCAGCAAAATGTTTAGTAAATGCATGAGCAACTCTCACTCCATAATCATAATACAAATTGCTTCCTGCTGCATTTTGATTTGTCATACCATACTTTGCATATGCCGTTACTCCTTGTTTATCAAAAGGACTTTGACTGGTCATGAATAAAATACCATTAAAAGCATTTGCTCCATATAATGCAGAAGATGCTCCAGGAAGTAATTCAACACTTTGAACATCTATTTCAGAAATACCAATAAGGTTTCCTAAAACGAAGTTTAATAATGGTGAAGAATTATCCATACCATCAACTAATTGCATGAATCTTGTATTAGCTACAGTAGCGAAACCTCTTGTATTGATAGACTTAAATGACATACTACTTGTATTCATTTGAACTTCTTTTAGATTTTCAAGACCATCATAGAAAGTAGGCGACGCCGTTTTCTTGATGTCTTTAATGGTCATCCTTTCAATTGTAACTGGAGATTCTTTAACTCTCTCAGGAGCTCTAGAAGCTGCAACTACAATCTCATCCAATTGTGTGTCTTGATTTTCCATCTTTACTTCAACTTTTTGGGATGCTGAAGTAACTTCAATTTTTTGCGTCGCAAATCCGATGCTTGATACCTCAATTGTAAAAGGTGGTTTTTTGGTTACTTTGACAATAAACTTACCGTCTCCATCTGTTACGGTACCTGATGGCTCGCCAACAACTTTAACGTTTGCGCCAGGAATTGGTTCGTTTTTACTGTCTTTTACCGAACCTGAAATTGTGCTTTGAGCAAATGAAATGCTGCAAAAAAACAACGTCAAAATAAAATAATAAATCTTCATTAGGTTTGATTTTTGTTGGTTTAAGTAGCCAAAATACAAATAATTTTTATATTATTAAAAAAAGTAAAGATTATTTTAATAATTGTCATTTTTTTTAACTCTTTTCGATTAATCCGCAATCAAAAATCTTTATGTTTTTATTAACTTATTGTGAATATTACTAAAAAAATAGTATGCACACATAGTAAATGACCTTCTTTTTTAAATTAATCATAAAAATGTTAAAACAAAAAAGCGAGAAAAATATTTTTCTCGCTTTTTTAATCAAATTCGTATTTTATTTACTCAACTGTAACTGATTTCGCTAAATTTCTTGGCTGATCAACATTACATCCTCTTAATACAGCAATGTGATAAGATAGAAGTTGTAATGGAATTGTAGTTAAAAGTGGTGAAAGCGCATCTGAAGTTTCAGGAATTTCAATCACATGGTCAGCAAGACCTTTTACTTGAACATCACCTTTGGTAACAATGGCAATAATTTTACCACTTCTTGACTTGATTTCTTGTATATTACTAACCACTTTATCGTAATGCCCTTGCTTAGGAGCAATTACAACTACTGGCATTTTTTCGTCAATTAATGCAATCGGTCCGTGTTTCATTTCTGCAGCTGGATAGCCTTCTGCGTGAATATAAGAAATCTCTTTTAACTTTAATGCTCCTTCTAAAGCAACTGGAAAATTATATCCTCTACCTAAGTATAAACAATTTGGCGCATCTTTATATATAGAAGCAATTTCTTTAGCAATTTCATTTGTAGAAGACAATGCTTCAGCTACCTTTTCTGGAATCACTTCTAATTCTTGTAAATATCTGTGGAAGTCAGAATTTGACATAGTTCCTTTAGCTTTTGCAAGTCGTAAAGCTATCATTGTCAAAACTGTGATTTGAGTTGTAAATGCTTTTGTTGATGCAACACCAATTTCAGGTCCAGCATGAGTATAAGCACCTGCGTGAGTTTCTCTAGATATTGACGATCCAACAACGTTACAAACACCAAAAACAAATGCGCCTTTTTCTTTTGCTAATTTGATTGCTGCTAAAGTATCGGCAGTTTCTCCAGATTGAGAAATCGCAATAATCACATCTTTACTTGTAATAATTGGATTTCTATATCTAAATTCTGAAGCATATTCTACTTCAACTGGAATTCTTGCAAATTCTTCAATAACATATTCGGCAACTAAACCTGCATGCCATGATGTTCCACAAGCAATAATTATTATTCTATCGGCATGAAGAAATTTTTCGATATTATCTTCAACACCTGCCATTTGAATTAATCCGCTATTTGCGTGAAGCCTTCCTCTGTAAGTGTCTTTAATTACATTTGGTTGCTCATAAATTTCTTTAAGCATAAAGTGATCGTAACCACCTTTTTCTATTTGCTCTAAGTTCATTTGCAATTCTTGAACATAAGGATCTACCAAAGAGTCGTCTTTAATTTTTCTTATTTTCAATGGTTTGTGCAAACGTACAATAGCCATTTCTTCATCTTCTAAATAGATAGCATTAGAAGTATATTCAATAAAAGGTGATGCATCAGAAGCTATAAAAAATTCATCCTCACCAACTCCAATTGCTAATGGACTACCTAATCTTGCAACAACCATTTCATCTGGTTTTTTCTTATCAAAAACACAAATTGCATAAGCTCCGACAACTTGATTTAAAGCAATTTGAACTGCTTTTCCAAGTTTTAGATTGTCTTTTTTCTGAACATCTTCAATCAAATTTACTAAAACCTCAGTATCAGTATCTGATTTAAAAACATATCCTCTTTTTATTAATTCTTTCTTTAATGGTTCATAGTTTTCTATAATTCCATTGTGAATTATTGCTAAGTCTCCAGAATTTGATAAATGTGGATGAGAATTTACATCATTAGGCACACCATGTGTTGCCCAACGTGTGTGCCCCATACCTATCGTTCCATTAGTTGTAATTTCTTTGGACGATTTTTCTTCTAAATCGGAAACTTTTCCTTTAGTTTTAGAAACTTTTAAATCTGTTCCGTCATAAAGCATAACACCAGCACTATCATAGCCACGGTATTCTAATCGCTTTAATCCTTTTATAACAATAGGATATGCTTCACGATATCCAATATAACCTACAATTCCACACATATTATTATAGTTATTTAGTTAGTCAGGTTTGGTATAATAAACTTCTAATTTTAATCTTTGATTACTAGGAACACTTGGATTTGATCCAAATAAAATGGTTCCTAATGGATTTACAACAGACATTGCTGGTACAAACTTTGTTGTAACACCATCATTTGTAAATGGTGTAAACAAATTAACATTTAATGGATTGGTTATTGCTTCTGTAACCACTAATCCTAGTTTCACGTTAGTTGAATCTTTCAAGATTAAATTTCTAACATGATTAGTAATCTTAATTTTATACGTAGTTCCTCTATCGCTTGTGTTCTTTTGAATAATTCCACCATGAATATATTTGTTGTATTTTGAAGAATTACTTGTAGTTAAATCGGCAAAATAATCTATTAAAGGTCTTTTGTTATTCAAATCATAAAGATAAATTCTGTTTGGCTCTGGTGCTACCGTTCCCATAGCAGTATTATCAATAGTAAAAGTTAAATTAGCTTCATTTACTAACCAATTTTTATCTTTAATATCTTGCAATTTTGCCGCACCTGCTGTACCTGCAAACAAATCAATAACTGCCATTGAACCACCCATCCCATTTAGATATAATTTATCGTCACCAACAGTTGTGTTTGGAGATGTTACTGGGTTTGACCAATCGCTATTAATTAAGTTTACTGTATGTCCACCAAGTTTGATGTCTAATGTTCTTCTAACTAATGCGGTATCTGTATCAGAAGTATTGTCTCTGTAAATAATTCTTATGTATCCATTAGCAAAGTTCAACTTCGCCAATGATCCTTGATTTACAGAAGATGAAGCATTATCTACTTTGAAATATAAACCTCTAAAGTAGTTTTCAAAAATATTATTGTTATACAAAACTCCTGCAGGAGCATTGAATATTTTAGTTCTAAAAAAATCTTTTCTTAAACTTAATAGCATACCAGGAGCTAAACGCTCTTTTACAGCAACATTGGTAGTTCCAATGTTTTTATATAATTTAATTTGTTTATCACTAAAAACAAACTTACTATTCTGTGAATTATCTGCAGTCGCAGTACTATCTTGTATATTTCTATTGTCAATATTTAACAAAGTTCCAATATTAGAATCAAAATCACCTTGCTGATTAGAATAATAATGTTGTGGCTCTTGAAAACCTGTTGCAGGATCATTATCTCTCAAATAATAGTTGGATTCATACACTTTAAGGTCAATTTCACTTGTTCCATGAATTGAATCTAGCTCATAAGTACTATCACCAGTATTAGAATCTGTACTTTTAAAAGTGCTATAATAAGGCACATATAAGTAAACCGAATCAATAATAATATTAGTAGAACTTCTGTAAAACTTTGGATTAGACCCCACTAATTGTAATTGAGTTACAAAACTAGCTTTAGTTTTTCCAAAAACAGGATTGTTATAATATCCCAAAGAGTTTACAGGTAAATCGCTTGTTCTAAATACTCCTATATTTTGATTGTATGCAACAACATCTATTGCTTCTTTGTTTAAACTGTAGTTGTCATTCCCTACAATTTCGGAACCAAGTTCATTAAAATCTTTGTCGCAAGACGCGAAAAAAAGAATTGATAATCCGATAATAAATGTTTTGAATAAGAAATTAAATTTCATGTTTTGTAAATTATATTATAACATCTTTTTGTAAAAAGAAGTGTAAGCTTCTGCGAATCCTTCTTTGGGAGCGAAAGGTAAAAAAGGTTTACCTGAAGATTCTATAAATTTTGTTAAACTTGGAGAAAGATTTTCAGAAGCAATTATAACTGCGTCAGAATGAGTTATAGAAGTTTTGATAAGATTTTCATAATTAGGAACTTCCAATTCAGCAACTGCATCTTCTGGAACACCATCAAATTTAATCTTGTTAATCATTTCTACATCTAAATTTCCATCAAAAGATTGGCTGTAAACTGAACTTACTATTTTGGTTTCAGAAAATAATGCTTCGTCTTTGTAAAAATGTTTCATATAAACAGGAAGCATTGAAGCCATCCAACCATGAACATGAATAATATCTGGAACCCAATTTAATTTCTTAACGGTTTCTACAACGCCTTTTGCAAAGAAAATAGCTCGTTCATCGTTATCTGGATATAAAACACCATCCTCATCAGAAAAAGTTGCTTTTCTTTTAAAGTATTCGTCATTATCTATAAAATAAACCTGAATTCGTTCTTTAGGTATTGATGCTACTTTGATAATCAAAGGCATATCGACATCATTTACAACTAAATTCATCCCAGAAAGACGAATTACTTCGTGCAATTGGTGTCTTCTTTCATTTATATTTCCATATCTAGGCATGAAAATTCTGATTTGTCCGCCTTGATCATTAATCATTTTTGGCACGTCATACGACATTAGAGAAACTTCATTCTCTGCTAAATAAGGCACCACTTCAGATGATACATATAATATCCTCTTATCTTCCATTATGTTATGTATGTATTTATTGGCAATAAAAAACATGCAAAATTACAAAAATTTATGCAGATAATTACTAAAGTAGTAAGTTTGTACCCTATTTAATAAAAAAACACATGCACATTTTCAGTAAAAAGGTAGATTTAATCAATCACCTGAAAGAGAATAACCTCGATAAATCCACAGTAGGATTTGTCCCAACTATGGGAGCATTACATGCAGGACATCTTTCTCTGCTTAATAAATCTATTGAAAATAATGCAACAACGGTAATAAGTATTTTTGTAAACCCAACTCAATTTAATAATCCGGAAGATTTAAAAAAATATCCAAGAACATTAGAAAGTGATGTAGAAAAAATAAAAACAATTTCTGAAAAAATTCTCATCTATGCTCCAACGGTTGAAGATATTTATGAAGGAAATACTAAATCACAGCATTACAATTTTGATGGTTTAGAAAATCAAATGGAAGGTAAATTTCGTCCAGGACATTTTGACGGAGTTGGAACGGTTGTAAAAAGATTATTTGAAATTGTAAATCCAACTAACGCCTATTTTGGTGAAAAAGATTTTCAACAACTACAAATTGTAAAAAAACTAGTTGAAAAAGAAAAACTTTCAGTAACCATAATCGGATGTCCAATTTTTAGAGAGCAAAACGGATTAGCGATGAGTTCTCGAAATGAACGCCTTTCTGAAAAAGAAAAAAAGGAAGCCTCAATTATTTTTAAAACATTAAATGAAGCTAAACATCTTTTTGGCACGAAATCTGCTAAAGAGGTTGCTGAGTATGTAACAAAATCCTTTTTAAATCATCCAATATTTGAATTGGAATATTTTGAAATTGCGGATGAAGCTAGCCTGTTAACTTGTAAAAGAAAAAACAAAAAGAAAAAATACAGAGCTTTTATTGCAGTTTTTGTTAACAAAATAAGATTGATAGATACTATTTCACTAAATTAATTTAACTTTGCCCCATGCAAATTCAAGTTGTAAAATCAAAAATTCATCGCGTCAAAGTAACTGGCGCAGATTTGAACTATATCGGTAGCATTACTATCGATGAAGCTTTAATGGATGCCTCAAACTTAATTGAAGGCGAAAAAGTTTCTATTGTTAATATCAATAATGGAGAGCGTTTTGAAACGTACGCAATCAAAGGCGCAAGAAATTCTGGCGAAATCACTTTGAATGGTCCTGCCGCAAGAAAAGTACATGCTGGCGATATTATTATCATTATTTCGTATGCTACTTTAGATTTTGAAGAAGCAAAAGGATTTAAGCCCTGGTTGGTTTTTCCTAATGAAAATGATAACTCTTTGAAATAGTCCTTTGAAAAATCAAGTAAGTAAATGGTTGTCGATAGTTATTCCAATACTTTTAGGAGTTGGAATAATTGTTTATCAATACTCTAAATTTACTGATGCTCAAATCAATGAAATTGTTGGTTACTTCAAAAATGCCGATTATTTTTATGTTTGCCTAGCTGTTTTTGTTGGATTTATAGGTAATGCCATTCGAGCTTACCGATGGAAATACATGTTAGATCATTTGGGTTATGACTCTTCTTTCCAAAACAATTTCATGGCAGTAAATATTGGTTACTTATTAAACTTGACCGTCCCAAAATCAGGAGAAATTTCAAGAGCTCTAATTGTAAAAAAATATAACAACATCCCTTTCGACAAAGGATTTGGAACGATTGTCGCCGAAAGATTGATAGACATGATTTTTCTATTATTCTTTATGTTACTATCTGTTATCCTTCAGTTTAAAATAGTAAAAGCCTTTATTCTTGATAAAATTCCTTTACATTTAATAATGTTGCTTTCAATTTTTGGATTTGTATTTCTGGTAATTTTTATACTAATTTATAAATACTCCAAATTAAAAATAGTAGCTGTTTTTAAAGAAAAAATTTCTGGTTTGAAGGAAGGATTGTTAAGTATCATTCACATGAAAGAAAAATGGAAGTACTTCTTTCAAACGATCTTAATTTGGGTGTCCTATTTAATTACCTATTATGTTGCCACTAAAGTAATTCCTGAAACTTCAACCCTAACATTTGAAGCTATTATAACTTGTTTTGTTGTAGGAAGTATTGCTATTGCTTTTACTAATAGTGGCTTTGGTGCTTATCCGTTCCTAACATCTAAAGTACTTTTGTTTTATGCTATTGCAGAACCAGCAGGAACAGCCTTTGGTTGGATTATTTGGACCTCTCAAATGCTATTAGTTTTACTTTTGGGATTGTTGTCATTTTTATTACTACCTATCTTAAATAGAAAATAATTTATTATATTGCTTGTTTTTAAAAACTTTCTTTAAGTCAATCAAAACAACCAAAATATGAAAAAAATTATTTTATTCTTATTAATGACACTTAGCTTTAGCGGTTTTGGTCAAAAATTAAAAGATAGTATCCTTTCAAAAAAATTAGATACTTACAGACATTTAACAATATCGCTTCCTCCTTCATACGATAGAGAAACTAAGAAAGTCTATCCTTTACTTTTTTTATTAGATGGTGATTATTTATTTGATCCTTTTCAAGGCGCCATAAGCTATGGTAATTACTGGGATGATTTGCCTGAAGTAATCATTGTAGGCTTAGCTCAAAATAGAGATAACGAGCGTGACTCCGATTGTACATTTGATGACAGCACAGGTTTACCTGAAGGAAAAGGCGAAAGCTTTTTCGAGTTTATTGGTGGTGAACTTTTGCCATTTCTTCAAAATAAATATAGAATTTCTCCTTTCAAAATAATTGCTGGTCACGATGTCACAGCTGGTTATATGAACTTATTTCTATACAAAGACAATCCTTTATTCAATGCATATATATCATTAAGTCCAGAACTTGCTACTGAAATGGAGGTAAGAGTTGCAGAAAGATTAGGAACTTTCAAACAAAATATGTTCTATTATCAATCTTCAGCCGATGGAGATATTAAGAAAATGAGAGCCAAGATTGCTACTTTAGACGAAAATATAAAGGCTGCTAACAATACTAGTCTAAACTACAAATACGACGATTTTAAAGGAGCTTCGCACTATTCACTTGTTTTATATTCAATTCCAAGTGCTTTATATCAGTTTTTTGCTGCTTACCAACCAATTTCAACTTCTGAATTTCAAGAAAAAATTGTCAAATTGGAATCGGGTTATGTAGATTATCTTAAAAATAAATATGAGATTTTAGAAAAAGCATTAGGAATTAAAATGCCAATACGTCTTAATGATTTCAAAGCAATTGAAGCAGCAATTCTTAAAAACAAAGCCTACAATGAATTTGAACTACTAGCACAACTTTCTAAAAAAATGTATCCAAAATCAATGCTTGGAGATTACCATATGGCAATGTTTTACGAAAATACTGGCGATATTAAAAATGCTGTAAGACATTACCAAAATGGTTTTCAAATGCAAGAAATTGGTGATTTAACCAAAGACATGATGCTTGGTAAAGCAGATGAATTAAGAGTTCAAATTAAAAAGAAATAACAAATATTCAGATTCAGAAAATAACTAATGGCTAAGCTTAAAACTTCTTTCTTTTGTCAAAATTGCGGTACTCAATATGCCAAATGGCAAGGACAATGTAACGCGTGTAAAGAATGGAATACTATTGTTGAAGAAGTAATTCAAAAAGAAGAAAAATCAAGTTGGAAGCCAACATCTGAAGTTAAAAAAGCTCCAAAACCATTAAAAGTTACAGAAATTGATTCGTCTGAAGAAGTTCGAATGAACACGCTTGATGGCGAATTAAATCGTGTTCTTGGTGGCGGAATTGTGCCAGGTTCTTTGATTCTTCTTGGTGGCGAACCTGGAATTGGAAAAAGTACTTTATTGCTTCAAATATCTTTAAAATTACCTTACAAAACCTTATATGTTTCAGGCGAAGAAAGTCAGAAACAAATAAAAATGCGTGCCGAAAGAATTACTCCAAATGGAGACAATTGCTATATCTTAACAGAAACTAAAACTCAAAATATCTTTCGTCAAATTCAAGAAATTGAACCCGAAATTGTAATTATTGATTCCATTCAAACACTTCATACCGATTATATTGAATCGACTGCAGGAAGTATTTCGCAGATTAGAGAATGTACTGCAGAATTGATAAAATTTGCCAAAGAAACGAACGTTCCAGTAATTTTAATTGGACATATTACCAAAGATGGAACTATCGCTGGGCCAAAAATATTGGAACATATGGTCGATACGGTTTTACAATTTGAAGGCGACAGAAATCATGTGTATCGAATTTTACGCAGTTTGAAAAACCGATTTGGTTCCACAGCTGAACTCGGAATTTATGAAATGCAAGGTTCCGGATTGAGAGAAGTTTCTAATCCATCTGAAATTTTACTTTCGCATCGTGAAGAAGAACTTTCAGGAACAGCCATTGCTTCAACACTTGAAGGAATGCGTCCGTTAATGATTGAAATTCAAGCACTGGTTTCAACCGCAGTTTATGGAACACCTCAAAGAAGTACAACAGGTTATAATGCCAAAAGACTAAACATGCTTTTAGCAGTTTTAGAAAAACGCGCTGGTTTCAGACTAGGGACAAAAGATGTTTTTTTGAATGTTACTGGCGGAATATCTGTTGATGATCCAGCAATTGATTTGGCTGTTGTAGCTTCGATACTTTCGTCAAATGAAGATATTGCCGTTGGAAAAGATGTTTGCTTTGCTGGCGAAGTTGGTCTTTCTGGTGAAATTCGTCCTGTAAACAGAGTAGAACAACGCATTCAAGAAGCAGAAAAACTAGGTTTTGCAACTATTTTTGTTTCTAAATACAATAAACTTTCTACAAAATTTCCTGGCATAAAAGTGATTTTAGTTTCTAAAATTGAAGAAGTTGTGGAACATTTGTTTGGATAATAATTTGGTTATCAATTACGTTATCTAAAAAACCAAACTATGAAACTAAAATTTATTTTCCCAATCTTCGCTTTTTTATTACTAATTTCTTGTTCAGAAAAAACAGATTATAAAAAATTTATCAAGCTTCCTGAAGACCACAGATGGCTAAAATCAGATTCCAAAATTTTTGAATTTACCATTGACGATGATACAAAGTTATATGATGTTACCTTTGAGTTTAGTCATATTTACGATTATCAATTTGCAAGTGTTCCCATAAAAATTGATGTTAAAAATCCATCTGGTGAAGAAGAATTTCACAACATTGATTTCAATATAAAAGACAGTAAAGGCAAACCATTAGCCGATTGCGGTGGCGATATTTGTGACATGTCAATGAACGTTCTTGAAAAAACGAAACTCCTAAAAGGAAAATATCAAATAAAAGTAGGTCACGATTTTAATGGACCTTACCTTCCGAATGTTATTGGAGTAGGAATTAAAGTAACACAATCGAAATAATTTGCATTGCTTCCCAACCTTTTTATTAAAATAGTACTCTTTTTATATATAACTAAATGTCTAGTGCTATGAAATCGCCATTAACAACAAGTTTGCGCAAGCAAACACCAATAAATAAAAAGGCGATACCATATATGACCGCTAAAAAATAAATTTTACATATATGAAAAAGAAATTCTCTTTAGAAATAAAATCACCTTGCAGCGAAAACTTCGATAAAATGATTCCAAATTCAAATGGTTCATTTTGTAATTCTTGTGCTAAAAACGTAATTGATTTAAGCACAAAAACCAATTCGGAAGTAGCAAGATTTATAGCTGAAAATAAAAACAAAAGCATTTGTGCCCGATTGAAAACTTCGCAACTTGAAGAAGAATTTGAAATAAACGAAATTTCTAAAAGCAATAATTTTAAGTATGCCGTTGCTGTTGCTGCTTCAGTTTTATTAACTTCCAATGTTGTTGGTCAAGAAAAACAATCTGTAAAAACAGAACTTGGTTGTTCCGAACCTACTGGTTTTAAACTTGGAAAAGTTGCTTATCAAGAAGGGAAAATGGTTTCTTTTATTTTGAGTGGGAAAATTTTAGAAAAATCAACTGAAAAACCTTTGTCAAATAAAAAATATCCTGAGCTAACCATTTTTGTTTCGGGTTCGAATGTTTCTGTAAAAGTAGATCCAAAAACAGGCGCTTATTCTATTCCATTACTTTTGGATAAAAAAACTACAGAACTATTTGTTACAATAAACTCAAGTGATTCAAGTTATTCTAAAAGTATGAAAATTGATTTATCAAAAATCAGAAATAATAGTTTAATTTTAAACCTGTCAATTGATTCAGAAACCGAAATGGAGCGTTACCAAATTATGGGCGGTTTGGGTGTGAATTATATTGACAATAAAAAAATGAAAAACTCATAAAATGAAAAAAGCACTCTTACTTACCTTACTAATTTCAGCAATTTCTTTTGCTCAAAAGCCTATTTTTACTTCGGCAAAAGTAAAATCGGCAACCGTTTATTTTAATGCTGCCGAACTGCAACAAACTACAACCGTAAATCTTCCTGTGGGAACAAGCGAAATCGTAATTAAAAATGTTGCTGATTATTTGAATGAAAATACGATTCAAATTGGCGCACCAAGTTCAGTGACGGTTTTGTCGGTGCAATTCACTCAAAATTATATTTCAGAATATGAAATTGACGAGAGCAATCCTGCGATAAAAAAAGTGCGTGATAGTATTACTTTGGTTCAAAAAGAGATTAAGAAAATTCAAATTGAAACCTATTCGCACCAACAAACTATTGGTTTATTAGACAATAATCAAACGGTTGCTGGAGCCAATTCAGGATTAAGTGTAACCGAATTAATAAAATTGGTTGACTATTATAAAGCCAAAAGAACAGAATTAGACAACGCTATAGTTTCATTGCAAGAAAAAGAAGCAAAGTGGAACGTAAAACTCAAAGCTTTAAACGATAAATTAGTCATCAATACCCAAAAAGAAGACAAAACTTCTAAAGGAAAATTGGTACTTCAAGTGATGAACGAAATTGCAGGAAACGTAAATCTTGACATCAACTACATCACCAATTCCGCAACATGGAATCCGTTTTATGATTTACGAGTAGACAATGTAAAAGATCCAATCAATATGATGTACAAAGCACAAGTTTCACAAACTACAGGCGTTGATTGGAAAAAAGTAAAACTAACTTTATCAAGTGGAAATCCGAATCAAAATAATCAAGCTCCGATATTGAGTTCTTGGTTTTTGAGATATGGAAATCCATACGATAAATATATGTATGAAAACAAATATAGTGTGACTAATCAGTTACAAGTAAGAGCAGCTGGTATAAAAGTTGGAGAAGATTTAAGTTTGAAATTTAGGGATACAACAGCAAGCTATGGAATTGACGAATTTAATGACAATTCTATATCAAATTACACTTCCATTAACGAAAACCAACTCAACGTTTCTTTCGATATCGACATTCCTTATGATATTTTATCTAATGGAAAAGCTCATTCTGTAGCGTTGAAAGAAATTAAATTACCTGCAACTTACAAATATTATGCTGCACCAAGAGTCGATAAAGAAGCCTTTTTATTGGCAGAAATTAATGATTATTCTAAATATAATTTATTGCCTGGTGAAGCCAATATCATCTTTGAAGGTTTGTATGTTGGAAAAACAATCATAAATCCTAATCAAACTGCGGATACTTTAAATTTAAGTATGGGTAGAGATAAAAAAATCAATATCAAACGCGAAAAAGTAGTAGACAAAAGCGGTACTAAATTTTTATCTTCTTACAAAGAACAAACGTTTACCTATGATTTAACTGTTAGAAACAACAAAAAAGAAGAAATTTTCATGTTGCTAAAAGATCAATATCCGTTGAGTACAGACAAAGAAGTTACAATAGAATTATTAGAAGACGGAAAAGCAAAAGTAAACACCGAAACCGGAATTCTAACATGGGAACTGAAACTCGCACCAAACGAAACCAAGAAAATCAGAATCAGTTATAAAGTGAAATATCCAAAGGATAAAGTGATAGATAATTTATAAGCATAACTAACTCAAGCAGAGAAAAAGCGTAAAGAATTTAAAACTCTTTGCGCTTTTTTGTTTTTGTAAATCACTATGAATGAAATACTTTAGAAAAATTTCATTAAATTTACGATTGCTAAACTCACTGCTATGAAAAAGATTTTACTTTTAGGTATTATAGTATTGTCCTTTTTTGGACATTCCCAAACTATTGCGCTACAATCATTTGCAACAGGTTTTAATAGTCCTGTAGAAATTGCAAATGCAGGCGATTCACGATTATTTGTTGTACAACAAGGAGGATTGATTCGAATTTTAAATTCAAATGGTACTGTAAATGCAACACCTTTTCTAAATCTATCTACCATTATTAGTTCTGGTGGAGAAAGAGGATTATTAGGTTTAGCATTTCATCCGAACTATACTACAAATGGATTTTTCTTTGTAAATTATACCAATACATCTGGAAACACAGTAATTGCAAGATATAGTGTAAGTGCAAATCCAAATATTGCAAACACAACAGGAACTATTTTAATGACAATCACACAACCATTTACGAATCACAATGGCGGAAGCATAAAATTTGGACCAGATGGTTATTTATACATCGGAATGGGTGACGGCGGAAGTGGCGGTGATCCTGGAAATAGAGCTCAAAACATCAATGAAAATTTAGGTAAGATGCTTCGAATTGATGTGAATTCAACCGTTGCTCCTTTTTATACAAGTCCTTCAACAAATCCTTATGTTGGCGTAGCTGGAAATGACGAAATTTGGGCTAGAGGATTACGAAATCCATGGAAATTTTCATTCAACAGATTAAATGGCGATTTATGGATTGCTGATGTAGGACAAAATGCTTTTGAAGAACTTAATAAGATAGCAAGTCCGATACCTAATACTGGGTTGAATTTTGGTTGGAAATGTTATGAAGGAAATGCAACCTACAATACAACTGGATGTAATCCTGCCAATACAATGACATTTCCTTTTTATCAATATCCTTTATACAGCAATGGTACTTGTTCTATAACTGGAGGATATGTTTACACAGGATCAACTTATCCAAACTTACAAAACAAATATGTTTTTAGTGATTATTGTGATAATAAAATCAGAACTATTGACAATAATGGAATTGTATCCACTTCAGTTGTTTTTCCAAATAACGATTTTGTAACTTTTGGTGAAGATTATTTAGGCGAATTGTACATCGCTGGAATTTCGTCTGGAACAATTTATAAAATAATTGATACTTCATTAAGCAATTCAGAGTTTGATAAAATGGGGTTTTCTTTGTATCCAAATCCGGCAAAAGAATCGTTTACAATTAAAAGTTCTGATGAAAATTTAGCAACAAAAATCGATTTATTTGACCTTACAGGGAAATTACTTTTGACAAAAAAATTAGAAAACAGTCCTGAAAATACTATTGCCACAACTTCACTTTCTAAAGGAATGTATTTGGTTACTTTAGAGACTAAAAACGGAACGAGTTACACTACAAAACTGATTATAGAATAATATGCTCGAACCATTTATCGTAACAACAATTACAACAAACGAAAACGGAATTTCTGTTTTTACTGAAACTGATTTTGAAGTGAGTCAACGTGGAGGAATGTTCTTAACCGAACAAATTGCATCCAAGAATTTCAGAATTAGGAAAAGTGATTTGGGTTACAATACCGATTTTCATTTAAGTGGTGACCCAACTTTAATAATTATCTTGAAAGGAACTTTGAAAATTGAATTGCAAAATGGTGAATTCAAAACCTTTTCTGCAGGAAATTATTTCATTGCAAAAGACAATTTACCTGAAAATGTACTTTTCGACAACAAAATTCACGGACACAAGGCAAGTGTAATTGGCAATGAAGCCCTAGAAGCAATTCATATTAAGTTGTAACCAAACTGAATACTGAACACTGATCACTGATCACTGATCACTGAATACTGAATCAAGGTGCTGGATTAGGATGAATCTCTTGAATTCTTTCAATTTCAGATAAAATTTCTTTAGACAGAACTACTTCGAACGCATCAATGTTTTCCTTTAATTGTTGCAATGAGGTTGCTCCGATAATTGTTGAAAGAACAAAACTTTGTTGATGAACAAAAGCTTCGGCTAATTGAACCAAAGTTAATCCATTAGCTTCGGCTAAATCTTTGTATAATTTTGTTGCTTTAAAGCAATTTTCGTTGTTATATCTAGTGAAATTTGGAAACAATTTCAAACGAGAATTTTCAGGATATCCGTTCAAATATTTACCTGATAAAAATCCGAAAGCAAGAGGAGAATACGCTAATAATCCAACATTTTCTCGCATACAAATTTCAGAAAGTCCTACTTCAAAAAGACGATTCAACAAAGAATACGGATTTTGAATAGTAGCAATTCTTGGTAAATTGTGCTTTTCGCTTTCGTTCAAAAACTTCATTACACCATATGGGTTTTCGTTAGAAACACCAATATGTTTTATCTTTCCTTCTTTGATTAATCCATCATAAACCGATAAAACTTCGAAGAAATTGTCTTGCCATTTGGTATCCAATTCGGTAACGCCACGTTTTCCAAACATATTCATTACTCGTTCTGGCCAATGCATTTGATACAAATCGATGTAATCCGTTTGAAGATTTTTCAAACTCAATTGTACCGCTTCGTGAATGCTTTTTTTAGAAAAATCTAACGGTTGACGAATGTATTCCATCCCACGATTTGGACCTGCAATTTTAGTTGCTACAACCAATTTTTCTCTTTCGGTAGCACCAATTTTGTTCAACCAACTTCCAATATGTCGTTCCGTACTTCCAAAGATTTGAGCATTTCCACCAATGGGATACATCTCTGCAGTATCAAGAAAATTTATTCCTCTTTCAATGGCATAATCCAATTGTGAATGTGCTTCGGCTTCAGAATTTTGATTACCAAAAGTCATCGTACCTAAACAGATCTTGCTGATTTTTATATCGGAATTTGGAAGTGTAGTATATTTCATGTTGACGGATTGAATTTAGAAATGCAAAAATACATTTTCAAAAATGATTTTGGATACTAACGTTTGTTAAACAATATAAAAAAAGAGCCGATTTAAAATCGACTCTTTCAAAAACAATATTATTTCCATCCACCACCAAGGTTTCTATATACTCGAACAGTAGCATTTAGTTGTTCTTTCTTAGTTTCAATCAATTCTAGTTTAGACTCAAGTGCATCGCGTTGTGTCATTAAAACTTCAAAATAATCAACACGAGCCGATTTAAACAAATCATTAGAAACATCAATTGATTTATTTAAAGCATCAACTTGTTTTGATTTCAAGTTATAACTATTTTCTAAATTGCTAATTTTTGACAACTGAGTAGCAACTTCCAAATAAGCGTTTAAAACCGTTCGTTCATAGTTGTACAAAGCTTGCAGCTGACGTGCATTAGCGTTTTTATATTCTGCTTTTATGGCATTTCTGTTAATTAAAGGCGCCGCCAAATCTCCTGCCAAAGAATATAATAATGATTCAGGAAGTGTAAACAAATACGATGGTTTAAAAGCTTGCAATCCATAAGATGCTGAAATATCTAGTGAAGGATAAAATTCCGCTCTTGCAACTTTCACATCCAATTTTGCAGCAGCAAGATCCAATTCGGCTTGTTTTATATCTGGTCGGTTTGCTAATAATTGAGATGGAATTCCAGAAGTAATAGTATTAGGCATCAAACTTAAGAAATTGGTTTTATCTCTAGATATTTCCTGCGGATAACGACCTAATAAAAAGTTGATTGTGTTTTCGGTTTCTTTAATTCTTTGCAAAATTTCAAACTCCATACTTTTTGACGAAAACACTTCTGCTTGAAATTTTTGTACCGCCAACTCTGTTGCTCTAGCAGCCTCCTTTTGAACTTTTACAATTTCTAAAGCATTGGTCTGCAAATTAATGTTTTGTCGAACAATTTCCAACTGATTATCCAAAGACAATAATTCATAATAAGAAGCGGCAACTTCGGCAACAAGATTGGTAATTACAAAATTTTTACCTTCAATGGTTGCAAGATATCTGCTTACTGCTGCTTTCTTAGAGTTGCGTAGTTTTTTCCAAATATCTACTTCCCAATGAGCATAAGCAGCCAAAGTATAATCTTGAAGTGGCTCTGGAAATTCCTTTCCTGGCATAATTTCAGTAGAAGCATCACCTGCTCCTTGACTAGTGTATCTACCTACTTTTTCAACACCTGCACCGCCTTTTACTCCAACCATTGGCAATAAAGCACCTTTTCTAACACGGATATCATTTTTTGCAATTTCAATTTCTTGCAAAGTAATCATCAGCTCTTGATTATTTTTAAGAGCAACATCTATTAAATCTGCTAGACTTTTATCCTTGTAGAAATTTTTCCAAGGCTTACTTGCAATTGTATTGGTGTCCTTACTACTTAAAAAAGATTCGGGCATTGCTGGACTAGCTTTTGTAGGCTCAATTGCTGGTGCTTTACAGCTTACTACTGCCAATCCTAAGCTTAGCAGTAGTATGTAGTTATAATTTTTGAACTTCATTGTTATCAATTTCTTCAGTTAATGGATTTTCTTTTTCTTTTTTAACAAGCTTAATTCGCTCAGCAATTCTTGCAAAGATGTAATACAATCCAGGAATTAATAGTACTCCGCATACTGTTCCAATAAGCATTCCACCTGCAGCTGCTGTTCCAATAGTTCGGTTACCAATTTTACCAGGTCCAGTGGCGAAGGCAAGTGGCAGTAATCCAGCAATAAATGCAAAAGAAGTCATTAAAATAGGACGCAACCTTGCTTTAGACCCTTCCATGGCAGCTTCAAGAACCGATTTACCTGCTGCATGTCGTTGTACTGCAAACTCTACAATAAGTACTGCATTTTTACCCAACAACCCAATTAGCATTACCATAGCTACTTGGGCATAAATATTGTTTTCTAATCCTGTAAATTTCAATAACAAGAATGCTCCAAAAATACCTGCAGGTAGAGATAAAATTACCGATAGTGGCAGAACAAAACTTTCATATTGAGCAGCTAAAACCAAATACACAAATCCTAAACAAATCAAGAATACCCATATTGCTTGATTTCCTTGTGCTACCTCATCGGCAGAAATACCAGCCCAATCAATATCATAACCTCTTGGCAATTTTTTTGCAGCAACTTCTTGAATAACTTTAATAGCAGTACCAGAGCTATAACCAGGCGCTGCACCACCACTAATTTCTGTTGAAGTATACATATTATGTCTGGTGATTTCTGAAAGACCATAAACTTTTTCTAGTCGCATAAATGCAGAAAAAGGAACCATTTCATCACGATCGTTTTTTACATAAAGCTTCAAAATATCATCGGGTTGCGCTCTATACTCAGGTGCTGCTTGAACAATTACTTTATAATTAATTCCATATTTGATAAAACTAATCTCATAATTACTTCCAACAAGAGTAGATAACGTAGTCATCGCGTTTTCAATAGAAACTCCTTTTTGCTGTGCAATATCATTATCGATTTTCATCATATATTGCGGAAAACTTGCACTAAAAAAGCTGAAGACATTAGATAATTCAGGACGCTTCCTTAATTCTTCTACAAATTCTTTATTGACTGTTTCTAATTTTTTGAAATCACTTGTCCCGGTTTTATCCAACAAACGAAGTTCAAATCCTCCTGCTGCTCCATATCCCGGTACGGCTGGTGGTTGAAAAAATTCAATATTTGCACCCGGAATTTCTTTCGATTTTTCCTCAAGTTCTTTCATAATCTCTTGAACAGATTCTTTTCGATCATTCCAGTCCTCAAGATTAATTAAACAAGTACCAGCATTTGCACCTGTTCCTTCAGTTAGAATTTCATAACCTGCAAGTGATGAAACAGATTTTACGCCTTCAATCTTTTCGGCTTGTTGTTGCAATTTTTCAGCAATGTTATTGGTTCTTTCCAATGATGACCCTGGAGGTGTTTGAATAATAGCGTAAAACATTCCTTGATCCTCATTTGGAATAAATCCAGAAGGTACGGTACTGCTTACTAACCAAGTACCAGCACAAAATACTAAAAGTGCTATAAGAGTAATTGCTCTTCGGTTTATAATTTTACCTAATACATTTTCATATTTCCCTTGTACTAAGTTAAACTTGTTGTTAAAAGCATCAATAAATCTATTTACTGGTGTTCTCTTTTTGGGTTTACCATGATTATTTTTTAACATCATAGCACATAGTGCTGGCGTTAATGTCAAAGCCACAACTCCTGAAAGTATAATAGCTGTTGCCATAGTAATTGAAAATTGTCTGTAAAAAACGCCAACTGGACCAGACATAAATGCAACTGGAATGAAGACGGCAGCCATTAAGAATGTGATTGCAATAATCGCTCCTGCAATTTCATGCATAGCTTTTTTGGTGGCTTTCAAAGGTGATAAATGCTCTTCCTCCATCTTAGCATGGACGGCTTCAATAACTACGATGGCATCATCGACGACGACTCCAATTGCCAAAACCAAGGCGAAAAGCGTAATTAAGTTCAATGAAATGTCAAAGAACGACATGAAAGCAAAAGTTCCGACCAAAGAAACAGGAACTGCAATGGCTGGAATAACAGTGGAACGCCAATCTCCAAGAAATAGAAACACTACTAATCCTACCAAAATAAAAGCTTCAATTAAGGTATGAATTACTTTCTCGATAGAAGCATCTAAAAATTTTGAGACATCATAGGATATCTCATAATCCATTCCTTTTGGAAATTTTTGCTTAATTTTTTCTAGTTTTACTTTTACATCTTCTATAACCTGATTGGCATTACTACCAAAAGATTGTTTTAATACAATTGCTGCCGATGGTTTACCATTTAAGTTCGAATAGATATCATACATTGCACTACCAAATTCGATTTTGGCGATATCCTTTAATCGTAGTAGTTCTCCATTACTGTTAGATTTTACTACAATATTTTCGTATTGTTCCTTGTTTGTAAAACGACCAGAGTATTTTAGTACATACTCAAATGCTTGCGAACGTTTACCCGAAGCCTCTCCAGTTTTTCCTGGTGATGCCTCTAAGCTTTGACTCGATAATGCTTCCATAACTTCTTCTGAAGAAATTTTGTAAGCCAACATTCGATCTGGTTTTAGCCAAATACGCATGGCATATTCACGTGTTCCTAAAATATCTCCAGAACCAACACCATTTACTCTTTTTAATTCGGATAGTACATTGATGTCGGCATAATTATATAAAAACTTCATGTCGGTATTTTTATCTGTACTAAAAAGATTTACATACATCAACATACTTGGCACTTCACGAGTGATTTTTACACCTTCTCTAACAACCAATGGAGGTAATTTATTGGTGACCGAAGCAACTCGATTTTGAACATTAATAGCTGCTTGATTAGGATCGGTTCCTAAATTAAAAACAAGTTGAATACTTGCTTCACCATCATTTCCAGCATCAGAAGTCATGTATTTCATTCCTGGAACACCATTTAAAGCTCTCTCTAAAGGAATAATTACAGACTTTATCATTAATTCTCCATTAGATCCTGGGTAGTCTACTTTTACATTTACCATTGGTGGAGAAATGGTTGGGAATTGTGTAATTGGTAAATTTAATACCGATAGAACTCCTAAAAAGACTATTATCAATGATATTACTATTGATAATACTGGTCTTTGTATAAATTTATTAAACATTTATTTATTTTTTAATGATTAAAACTCATTTGAATTAGAAATCTACTCTGCTTTTAATCGCAAATTATTAATGACTTCTTTTGGTGAGACATAGTCATACTTAATTTTTTCATCATCTTTTACCTTTTGAACTCCTTCTAATAAAATTTTATCATTCTCGTCAATTCCACTTGTTATAACATATAAATCGGGTATTTCTCCAGTAATAGTAATTTCTTTTGATTTTAAAACATTGTTTTTATCTACTACAAAAACATATTTTTTATCTTGAATTTCAAAAGTTGCTTTTTGAGGAATTACAATAGCATTTTTAAGAGGTACCACCATTTGAATTGAACCCGTTTCTCCATGTTTCAACAACTTATTTGGATTTGGGAATCGCGCTCTAAAAGCAATATTTCCTGTTTCACTGTCAAATTCACTTTCTATAACCTCTACATAACCATTAGAATTAAACACTTCATTGTTGGCTAGACGCAAATTCACTTTAGTCTTCGAGTGATTTTTATTATGGGTTTGATAATCTAAATATTCTGGTTCGGAAACATTAAAATAGGCGAACATCTGACTGTTGTCTGAAAGACTCGTCAATAATTCTCCTTCTTCTATAAGGCTTCCTAATTTTAACGGAATTCTATCAATTGTTCCTGCAAATGGTGCTCTTATTTCGGTAAATGATAAATGAAGTTTTGCTAAAGCAACTTCGGCTCTTGCTTTCTCTAATTTTGCTTGTGCAATGTATTGTTCGCTCTTAGAAACTACATTCTTATCGGCTAACGTTTTAGCATTTTGTAGTTCAATTTCGGCAGCTTTAGCTTCGGCTTGAGCCTTTAGTAATTCTGCTTCATAAATTTTTGGCATAATTCGAAATAGAAGTTGACCTTCTTTTACAAACTGACCTTCATCAACATAAATATTTTGAAGAAATCCTTTCTCTTGGGTTCTAATTTCAATATTTCTAATAGAGCGAATTTGTGAAACATATTCTTTAACAAATGAAGTGTCGATTTTAACTGGAGAGGTAACCGTTAGCTTGCCAACTTCTTCTTTTTCTTCTTTTTTAGTAGTGCAACTAGATAAGCACAACAAGGCAGTTAAGCCCATGAACATGAGTTTTTTCTTCATGATAAAATGGATTTTAAGCGATTGAATTAAGGGTAAAAGAGACTTTTGCTCTGATATTTGAGTTTAATCAGCGCTAAAAAGCATGAAATATATATTCAATGAAGTAAACTATATACATTCACAAACAAAATAAACCACACTTAATGGGCTGATGTGAAGTATAGCATCAAATTATTAAAACGCTATGAGCAAGATAAATAGGACACGAACCAAAATTGGATTTGGTAAAAACTTCGTGAAGTTTAATGTAGTAGTTTGAAATAGTTACCGGTGGATGTAACGAATATATTGTATTGACTAAAGAATATTTCCCTTTATAGAAGTCAATTTTATTAAGTGTCTTAGTACTTTTTTCAGAATGAATTTCTTCTTCAAAATCAACTCCGATGTCTTCTATCAATGTAAGTACATGTGTATCATCTGCAAGCTTCACTTGATGCTTTTGAGCGAATTGTTCTACTATGCTAGTATTTGTTTCAGCCAAAGAAGCATTTCCTTTACTGCTTAGCAAAAGAAAACTTAAATATAGTATAAACGAAACTACTCTCATACGGCGCCAAAATTATAAAATTTCCAAAAACAAAAAACATAGCAAAAGTTAAGAAAATTATAAACTGACGAAAACGTTATTTTAATTTCTTGAGACTTAGAAGAGCAGAGTGTTTAAAAGAAAAAAGTTCAAAGAAATCTCTGAACTTTTAAATTTTGTTTTTGTCATTTCGACGAAGGAGAAATCTCACTCGTTACTAATTTTATATGATTTCTCCTTTGTCGAAATGACAAACTGCATAAACTACAACTCGTTCAACATTTTAGAAATTTCATCTAATTTTGGAGTCAAAATAATTTCGATTCTTCTATTTTTTGCTTTTCCTTCTGGTGTGTCGTTGCTCATTAATGGTGCAAATTCTCCTCTTCCTGCAGCAGTTAAATTATCTTTTTTAACACCTTTATTTTCTGAAAGAATATTTACAATTGCTGTAGCTCTTTTGGTAGATAAATCCCAATTGTTTTCAATTCCACCACCAATATTTCCAAGAATTTTGTCGTCATCGGTGTGACCTTCAATCAAAACTGAAATATCTGGATTATCGGCAAGCACTTTTCCTACAGCTACAACTGCAGTTTTACCTTCTGCTCCAACTGCCCAACTTCCGGTTCCAAAAAGTAATTTATTTTCCATAGAAACATATACTTTTCCGTTGCGTTGCTCTACAGTTAATCCTTTTCCTTCGAATGCTTTCAACGATTTAGAAAGTGTTTCTTTCAATTTTTTCATACTTGCATCTTTAGCCGCAATGTAGGCTTCTAACTCGCTCAAACGTTTTGAACTTGCATCTAATTCAGCTTTCAATTTATTCAAACGTTCTTGCTCTGCGGCCATCGATTTTTCTTTAGCTTCCAATTTTGCAAGTAATTCTCTGTTTTTATTAATGTTAGCCGTCAATGCTTCGTTACTATCTTTTTCTAAAGCATTGTAGGATGCTTGAAGTGTTTTCAGGTTTTTATCCGAAGCTGTAAAATCGGCAAGAAGTTTATCACGTTCTGCTTTCAACTTATCATATTCCGATTGTAATTTAGATTTATCGGCTTCCAACTGGTTTTTAGATTTGGTTAAATCTTCGTTACTATCGGCTAAACTTCTGTTTTCTTTTTTCAATTCGGCAAACTTGTTTTCCAAATCGTTGTATATTTTTTTAGAAACACACGATGTTGAAAGCGCCGCAATCAATAATCCTAAGGAAATTCTTTTAATCATTTTAAATTTATTTTTTTGAATCGAATCAAAATTAAAGCATCAAATTGGTTTTTGGTCTATTGATTTTATTTGTTATTGACATTGTTATTGACAATTTTTTTGTAAAAAAATACTCTTAAGATCGGAAGAGCACACG
>JAAFHW010000003.1:13246-84569 GCA_013298525.1 Flavobacteriia bacterium | reverse complement strand
GGCATTTGAAGTACGCACTTCTCTACTCCAATCGAATGAAAATCCAATTTTATCTAATTGTTCACGGTAACGCGCAATGTTTTCTTTGGTTGTTGTATCTGGATGTTGCCCAGTTTGAATAGCATACTGTTCGGCTGGTAAACCAAACGAATCATAACCTTGTGGATGCAACACATTAAAACCTTTATGACGTTTGAATCGAGCTACAATATCGGATGCAATATAACCTAGCGGATGCCCAACATGTAATCCTGCTCCTGATGGATAAGGAAACATGTCCAAAACATAATATTTTGGTTTTTCGCTGTTATTTGATGCAGCAAAAGTTTGGTTTTCTGCCCAGTATTTTTGCCATTTGGCTTCGATTTGTTCGTGGAAATATTTCATTCGTCCTTTTTACATTAAAATTATAGCGGCGATAAACATTGCTATTGTAAGAATTTACTTTGTTAATTTTTTTACTTAAAACCTTGAAAGTTAATCGAAAGTTAATGTCTACGCTAATTGGCCACAAATTTACATTTATTGTACTAAACTCAAAACTTTAAACGTTATAAACTATGAATAAACAAATTCTTTATTATTTTTACGGCTTAAATTACAATGTATGTCATCAAATTTCGATAAATTTCAAAAAAGAAGAGTAATCACTTCCTATGTTTCAGTTGTGATGAGTGTGTTTTTAGTATTATTTTTACTAGGAATGCTTGGTCTTTTCATTATCAATTCTAAACGTTTATCAGACAACTTTAAAGAAGATATTGTAATGACTGTTTTCTTTAAAAACGAAGCCAACGACACTGTTTTCAAGCAATTTGAAGCTGAAATGAAGGCAGGAAAATTCGCTAAAGACTACAAATATGTTTCAAAAGAAACTGCAGCCAAACAACATAAAGAAGTAATTGGAGAAGATTTTATGCAATTTCTTGGAGTAAATCCATTGCAAAACTCTTACGATATTCACCTTAAAGCAGATTATGTAACTAATCCTGGTTTCTCTAAAGTGGAAAGTCAAATACGTAAAAATCCTTTGGTTGCCGATGTAGTTTATGACAAACAATTAATAACTTTAGTAAACGATAATGTTAGAACCATAAGTATGTGGGTTTTAATTGTAAGTGGTGTTTTTGCATTTATTTCTGTTTTACTGATTAATAGTTCAATGCGTCTTTCAATTTATGCCAATAGATTCATCATTAAAACTATGCAGATGGTTGGTGCAACAAAATCATTTATTAGAAAACCATTTGTAAAAAGAAGCATTATTTTAGGAATTATTGGAGCTGCTTTGGCTGTATTAGCATTACTTGGAGTTCTTTTATATGTATCAACAAACTATCCTGCTTTGGATATTTTTAAAGATATTGAATTAACTATTATGGTTTTATTGGGAGTTTTAGTTCTTGGAGTTTTAATAACTTGGATAAGTACTCACTTTGCAACACAACGTTTCTTAAATTTAAGAACTGACGATTTATACTAATAGACAAATAGATACAAGAAAGAATACTTATGAAAAATAACGAACAAAAACCAGATTTTCTTTTTGATCAAATCAACTATAAATTTCTTTTAATTGGAATTGCAGTTATTGCCTTAGGATTTATATTAATGTCTGGTGGCGGAAGCACTGATCCAAAAGTTTTTAATGAAGATGTATTTAGTTTCAGAAGAATTAGATTGGCTCCAACAGTGGTGTTAATTGGTTTTGGAATTACAATTTATTCTATTTTCAAAAATCCTAAGTCTAGTAAATAGTGAATAATAATCAGTGAATAGTTTTATAATTCTATTTACTAATTACTTTTTACTTATCACTCATCACTAATTACTGAAAAATGGATTTACTTCAAGCAATTCTTATTGCAATAGTAGAAGGATTAACAGAATATTTACCTGTCTCTTCAACCGCTCACATGATTTTTACAAGTTCTTTCTTTGGTATTCAAGAAGATGATTTTGTAAAATTATTTCAAGTTTCAATTCAATTTGGAGCCATTCTCGCAGTTGTAGTTTTGTATTGGAAAAAGTTTTTTGACTTTACAAAAATCAATTTCTATATCAAATTGGCTTGTGCTGTAATTCCGGCATTGGTTCTTGGAAAAATATTTGATGATAAAATTGATGCCGTTCTAGGAAATCCTATTCCAATTGCCATAGTTTTAATTCTTGGCGGAATTGTTCTCCTATTTATTGATGGACGATTTAATACTCCAACAGTTGCTAACGAAGAAGATATTACAATCAAAAAAGCCGTAACTATTGGTTTTTGGCAATGTTTAGCGATGATGCCTGGAACAAGTCGTTCTGCAGCTTCTATAATTGGTGGAATGCAACAAGGATTGACAAGAGAAACAGCTGCTGAATTTTCGTTTTTTCTAGCTGTTCCAACGATGTTAGCTGTTACTACTTATTCGCTTTTTCTTAAAACTTATGAAGTTTCACAATTGAAAGGATACGAATTATTAACCCAATCTAGTGAGAATTTAAAATTGTTCATAATAGGAAATATTGTTGCCTTTGTTGTTGCGGTAATTGCTATAAAATTCTTCATCGGAATTATTAAAAAATATGGTTTTAAACCTTGGGGTTACTACAGAATTATTGCTGGAATTATTTTATTGACTTATTTTTCTTTAAACAAATAAAATTTGAAAACAGCCGAAGATTTTCTTGAAGGTCAAATTCTTTTAATTGACAAGCCGTTAACTTGGAGTTCGTTTCAAGCGGTGAATAAATTGAAATACATTTTAAAAAGAAAATACGATTTACCTAAAAAATTCAAAATAGGTCATGCCGGAACTTTAGACCCTTTGGCGACTGGTTTATTAATTATTTGCACAGGAAAATTCACCAAGAAAATTACAGAAATTCAAGCGCAAGCTAAAGAATATACAGGAACAATTACAGTTGGAGCAACTACGCCAAGTTACGATTTAGAAACCGAGGTTGATGCTACTTTTCCAACCGAGCATATTTCGGAAGCCTTAATTCTTGAAACTACAAAACAATTCCTTGGAGAAATAGATCAAAAACCACCTGTTTTTTCTGCTATCAAGAAAGATGGAAAACGATTATACGAACACGCTCGAGCAGGAGAAGAAGTTGAAATTGCCTCAAGAAAAACAACAATTCACGAGTTTGAAATTACAAGAATTGCACTACCTGAAATAGATTTCAGAGTGAAATGTAGTAAAGGAACTTACATTCGCTCCTTAGCTTTTGATTTTGGAATTGCACTTAATTCAGGAGCTCACTTATCAGCTTTACGAAGAACAAAAATTGGTGATTACAATGTAATTAATGGTGTTTCACCTGAAGCATTTGAAAATTAATTTATGAGAAAAATATTCTTTTTCCTTTTTATCTTTTTGTCAATAACCACTTTTTCACAAACACAAAAAGACACAATAACTGACAAGAAAAGTCATTTAGAATCCTATAAAGAACAAGAAAAATCAAAACCCTTAAGTGAAAATGGTCAATTTTTTATTTTTGACATAAGTGTTCCATTCAGAGGAAATGAAACTTATGGTGAAATTGATGAAAATGGAAATCGAAGTGATTACTGGTTTCTTCCTGATGGAATTGGAGCAAAATTTGGCTACGGAATTCATTTCAGTGAATGGATTGGACTGAGTTTGAACACCGGATTTGACGTCGTTGCTCAACAAAAACTATTCAGCGTTCCTGTTTATGCTTCCATAGTTTTAACACCAAGAATTAATGATGACATTTCTTTATTATTTCAATATGGTATAGGAAAATCTTTCGCAATTGGACGTGGTAATCTCTCAGGTTGCTACAACAAATTTAGAATTGGAGTAGGTGACGAAATTATCATTTTTGCTGATGTCAGTTTAAATGGATTTGCAGTTAGAAACATTGAAAACACCGGAAGTATCAGTTTGGGATTGACCATTCCGGCATTTAAATAATTGCTATTAAAGTAACTCCATAATTTCCTTTTGAGTAGAAATCCCTTTGTCTTGCAAGTACCATTTTTGTAGTTCAATTTTAGCAGTTTCATCAACAATTCCGTGAGCTGCTTTGTAATCTAAAATTAGTTGTTTAGCGCCTTTTGGTCTAGGTCCAAAATCATTTATAACTTCGTTAGTAGCTTTATCAATAATAATTAACTTCGGAATTGATTTGGTTCCATTTGTCAAAAATAAACTCATCAAATCTTCATTATCATCACGAAGTACAATTCTTAAATCTATTTTATCTGAAACTTCTGCCATTTTATTAATAACCGGAAGAATTTGCGCAGCATCACCACACCAACTTTCTGAAATAACCAACCAAGTATATTCTTTAGACAGATTTTGCAAAACAGTTTTTACTTCATCAACAACTTGAATGGTTTTATCCAATCGATGCAATCTTGCTTCGTTCAGTTGCGTGTAATGTATTAAATCTTCTCTTTGTTCATGACCAGTAGTTTTATCTTCTTTAGCCAAATCAGTTACAAAATCTCTATATTCTTGGTATGAAAAACTAACTTTCAAGCTTTTCTCTATAATTGAATTCATTTTTGTTAAATTTATTCTGCAAAATTAGTTTTATTTTTACAAATGAAATGTAACAATAATTACACTGAGGCGTTATCTAAACAAAAAACAGGAATGGATTTACAATCAAAATCAATCGGTTTGGCTTTATCTGGTGGTGGTTCAAAAGGAATTGCTCATGCTGGTGTTTTAAAATTCCTTGAAGAACAGAACATCAAACCAATACAAATTGCAGGTTCAAGTGCAGGAGCCGTAGTTGGTTCGTTGTATTCTTGGGGTAAAACTCCAGAAGAAATTTTGTCTTTTTTTAAATCAATTTACTTTTTCCATTGGAAACATTTTACCATCAAAAAAGCTGGAATAATAGATTCTGAATCGTTCAGAAAATATTTTGAAGATATATTTCAAGATGCAAAAATGAGTGATTTGCCAATTCCAATGCATGTAACTGCTACCGATATGGTAAAAGGAAAACTGAAAATTTTTAATAATAGTTCTCGAATTGTTGATGCTATTCTTGCTTCTTCTGCAGTTCCGGGTGTACTTTCTCCTTATGAAGTTAATGGAAATTTATATAGTGATGGTGGTATTTTAAATCATTTTCCAACTGATGTTTTGCAAGGAAGGTGCGACAATATTATTGGTGTTTATGTTAGTCCGATTCAAAAAATTGAAGCTAAAGATTTGAATTCTATCAAAGCTGTTACTACAAGAGCGTTTGATTTACTTTCTGCTAATTCTAATTTTCAGAAATTCAATCATTGTGATTGGGTTATAGAACCTGAGGAATTAGTGAACTTTAGTACATTTGAAACCAATAAAACTAAAATGGACAGCATTTTTGAAATTGGTTATCAAGCTGCAAAAAAATCATTTGAACAATTGAAGGATAATTTTTGATTTACTATTTCATAAAATCATATAATAACTATATTTGCACTAGAAAACTGAATCTTATTGTTGAGATTCTGAAATAAATTCAGAATAAAATGAAATACAAAAGAATACTTCTAAAACTGAGTGGTGAGGCATTAATGGGTGAAAGACAATATGGAATCGACCCAAAAATTTTAGCCGAATATGCTAATGAAATTAAACAAATTCACGACAAAGGTGTAGAAATTGCAATAGTTATTGGAGGTGGAAATATCTTTAGAGGTGTAGCCGGAGCAAGCAACGGAATGGACAGAGTACAAGGTGATTATATGGGAATGTTAGCAACCGTTATCAACGGAATGGCATTGCAAGGAGCACTAGAAGACAAAGGAATGTTGACTCGTTTACAAACTGCTTTAAAAATTGAAGCTATTGCTGAACCCTACATTAAGAGAAGAGCTGTTCGTCATTTAGAAAAAGGAAGGATAGTTATTTTTGGAGCAGGAACAGGAAATCCATATTTCACAACTGATACAGCTGCTGTTTTACGTGGTGTAGAAGTTCACGCTGATGTAATATTGAAAGGAACTAGAGTTGACGGAGTTTATACTGCCGATCCAGAAAAAGATAAATCTGCTGTGAAATTTGATTATATCTCATTTGAAGATGTACTTAAAAAAGGATTGAACGTAATGGACACAACAGCTTTTACTTTAAGTCAAGAAAACAAATTGCCAATCGTGGTATTTGATATGAACAAAAAAGGAAACTTACTAAAAATCTGTGAAGGCGAAAATGTTGGAACAGTAGTAAATATATAATTAGAAAACTTTTAGAATAAAATCTGAAATACAATGGAAGAAATTGACTTTATAATTGATGAAGCTAAAGAAGCAATGAATGGTTCTGTAGCACACTTAGAAAAATCTTTTTTAAATATTAGAGCTGGAAAAGCTTCGCCACAAATGTTGGGTAGCGTTTTTGTTGACTATTATGGTTCACAAACGCCTCTTTCTCAAATTGCAAATGTGAATGTTCCTGATGCAAGAACTATTACTATTCAACCTTACGAAAAAAGCATGTTACAACCTATTGAAAAAGCAATTATGATTGCTAATTTAGGTTTTAACCCAATGAACAACGGTGATTTAATCATCATCAGCGTTCCGCCACTTACTGAAGAGCGTCGTCGTGATTTAGTAAAGCAAGCAAAACACGAAGCTGAAGAAGCAAAAATTGGTATTCGTAACCATAGAAAAGATGCCAATACAGATATCAAAAAACAAGAAAAAGAAGGTGTTTCTGAAGATGTTTGTAAAGTAGCGGAAGAAACTATCCAAAAACTAACTGATAGTTTTATTAAAAAAGTAGAGGAGCATTTAGTTCAAAAAGAAGCTGAAATAATGAAAGTATAATTTTCGTTAAATGTATATTAAAATCCGTTCGATAGTTCGAGCGGATTTTTTTATTCCTACATTTGTCATAATTCTTTTACACGATTTAAACAAAATCATCTTAATGAGAAAATTTTGGATTTTTCTATTTATTCTGTTTTGCAATTATGCTATTTCGCAAAAAATAATGCAAGGTCAAGTAATTGATTATGACACTACTGTACCAATTGCTTTTGCAAAAATCACTCACAATAACAAAACTATTTCATCCAATTGGGAAGGTAAATTTACTATTACAATAACCGATGATAAGAAACCCATAGTTGTCACATACAAAGGATATTATGACAAGAATTACCATTTAACCGTTGGAGCCAAATTTCTAATCATAAAAATGGTAAATAATAATACCATGAAAGAGAAAGAAATTTTTTCGGAGAATCAAGTAAATCTTATCATCAAAAAAGTCATTGAAAACAAGAAAAGCAATCAACCAGAAAAAGCTTTAAATACTTTTGAATATAAAAATTACGAACACTTATTGGTAACTGCCAATCCAGATTCTATTTCCAGTAAAATTGACACACTTTACAAAAAATCACTTTTTGGAAGAAAGAAAATGCAATTTGATTCTACCAATTATAAATTTAAAAAACTAGTTGAAAACCAACATATTTATCAAACTGAGAAAGTAAATTTATTACAACACAACAATTCTGGCACCAAAGAAACCTTGATAGCTTCAAGAATGGCTGGATTCAAAAAACCGCTTTATGAATATTTGGGATTAAATTTAGTTTCCTATTCTCTTTACGAAAATAGCTTGGATATTCTTGAAATTCCTATTCGAAATCCAATTTCTAGTTATGGTAGAAAATTGTTTGTTTTCAAAATTATTGATACTGTAAAAATTCAAGATAGAACGGTTTACAGAATTTATTTTCAACCTAAAAAATTAAATTCCAATAAATTAAGAGGATTATTGTTTGTTGATGCTGAAAATTTCGCCATTGCAAAAGCATTTTATAGAATTTACGGAATTGTAAATATTAATGCAACTTACACCTTTAATTATCTTAAAGATCATAAAGTTTGGTTTCCTGAAAAAAGAAAATTTATCGTTGTAAAAGGAAACAATAGTGAAGATTTAAAAGTATTTGGAGGAACCATAAAATTCAATTCAAGCATTGAAGGTTTGCAAAAAGATGCTTCCGACCAAATGTATCTCAAACTAGAATCTACACCATACGATGTAAAAATAAATGAGGCGGTTTCCTTCAAAACACCAAGTATCAAGATTGATGTTCCAGAAGCTAGTATGTCTAAGCCAGACTCATATTGGGAATCCTTAAAAAAAGACACTTTAGACAGAAGAAGATTGCGTACTTATACCAATCTAGATAGTTTATCTGTAGCGGAAAATATTGAACAAAAAATCTTTTTGGGTAAAAAAATAATCAATGGTTATGTTCCAGTAAGTTTTGTAGATATCGACTTAAAAACGTTGATAAAATTCAACAATTATGAAGGTTTTAGATTAGGAATTGGTGGCGTTACAAACAATAAACTTTCAGATAAATACAAAATCAGTGGCTACGTTGCTTACGGATTTAAGGATGACAAATTGAAATACGGAATAACACCTTCCTATTTACTAAACAAAGAAACTAATTCCTGGGTTAGTGCTTCTTATGTTGATGATTTGAGTGAAATTGGTCAAATCCAATTTGCTACACAATCACGTCGCTTTAAGATTTATGATCCACGACCAATAAATATTTCTACATTTTACAATCACAAAACCTATTCTACATTTATTGAAAGTAAATATGTTCCCAAAACTGACATTTATTTTGGTCTTGCTAGAACAGAAATTCAACCACTTTTTGGATATATTTATAATGCAAATGATAAATTGTATTCCAATTTTACTTTTACAACAGCACAGTTTGCGATACAATGGAGTCCTTTTAGTGGTTACATGCAAACCTCATCTGGACGACTTGAAATTGAAAAAAAATTCCCGAAATTCTCTTTTCAATTTACAAAATCATTTGAAAACATTCTCGACAGCGATTTTGACTTTTCAAAAATAGATTTGCGTATTACTCACGAAATTCCATTTCTTTCTGGACAAAATACTTCGTTAATTTTTCAAAGCGGATTTGCTTTTGGAAACGTTCCATTGACACATTTATATAGTATTGCGCCAAATAATTTAAATCGTGAAACGTTGTTTAAACGAATCACCTTTGCTGGAAAAAATAGTTTTGAAACTATGTTTTTCAATGAATTTTTCTCCAGTAAATATGTTAGCTTTCACGTAAAACACACTTTCAATAAAGTGAAATTAGCTTATAAAATAAAACCACTAATTTCTGTTGTAACACGAATGGCTTGGGGTGAAATGGACAAACCAGAACAACACATCGGACTACAATACAAAACTATGGAGCGAGGTTTTTTTGAAAGTGGCGTTGAAGTCAACCAAATTTTCAAAGGATTGGGCTTGACCTTTTTTGTGAGATATGGACCAAATGCTTTGCCAAAATTTGAAGATAATTTTGCTTTGAAATTGAGTTATGTTTTAGATTTAGGGTTTTAAGTAAATCACATTATGAAAATAAAAATTCATTCGTTTGATTGATTATTTATTATACTCAACATCTTCTATTAATGGTTTATAATTTTTAAATCTGTGAAAATAACCATTTTCATATTTCTCAATTTTTAATAATTTTTCCTTTCCGTTTTTGCTAATATACTTTACTTTCAATGTGTCATCATATATTTCTACATTAGCAAATTCTCTTAAACTATCCTTTTCAATTTTAGCAAAAGCCGTTTGAGAACCTGCATAAACCCTGAAAGCATCAATGCAATTTAATTCTTTGTTATAACGTATGTTTGGAAAATTTTCTGAATTTTTGATGAATTTTAATTTTTCTTTATCAAAAATAAATAATTTTCTAATTGTATTTGCTCCTCTTCCAGCAATTGAAGATTGAAAAGTAAAATCGTTAAATCCATCATTATTAAAATCTTCAATTTTTGGATCACAACTTAAAACGCCATCTTTTAAAAATTCTAACCTTTGAACTTTAATCCAATTTGTTCCTGCCTTTTTGTAAAGATTGATTTCTACATAAACACTATCGGGACTTCTGTATTTTTTTAAATTGATTTTAAATTTTCTTTTTAAACCAATTTCCGTGCTATCGGTAAAATTTTCTTCAAGCTCAATTTTTTGAACTTTTTCTAATTTTGATAGATTAATTAAAGATATTTTGTTCTCTTTTTTTCTTTCACTTTGACAATTAATCAAAGAAAATGACAAGAAAAGCAAAAATATATTTCTCATTTTTTTACTAATTTATTAATCTAAAAAAAACTCAATACTAAAAATTAATTTTTAATTCTATGGCTTAATAATCAAAACCGAAGGAATATTACTCAACCAAACACTTTCTGAATCAACTAGATTTTTCCAACTTTCTAATGATATCATCATCATATCTTGTTGCAAAAGAAAACCAGCTTTCATTTGACTTTCATCAATTATTGAGATTTTATCAGCATAAGAATTTTGAAGTGCATTAATTGCGTTTTCAATTACAAAATTATTTTTTACCTGATTATTGATGTCTAAAATAGTGATTTTTGTATCGTTATTATAAATCAACTTTTGCGAATATTCCATAAGAAAAGTATCATCTGAACCAAATATTGGAACAAAAACTTCGTCTACTTTTACTAAGTCTTTATCAATTAAAATTCCAAGTGGTTTTTTAGTTTTTGAAATCACTAAACGTGTTCTATCATCAAAAGGAGAATTTTCAAACAAACCTTCTTTTCCTGTGAATTTGTCTAACAACCTATCTGGATTGATAATTCTGGTTGTAAAACCAAGTACTTTTCCAAGAAACGAACCTTCAAAAATTGATTTCCCTAAACCAACCAAAACCAAATCATATTCACCTCTAACAGCAATATCGGCAATGTCAGTTTCAATATCAATGGTTGATTTGAATATAGTAGTCAACTTTTGATTTAAAACTTCAGATTCTTCCAAAATGGGTTCAAAAGTTTCTTTTTCATATTCCTCAAGATTATAAGAATGAACCTCATCACTCAAAGACAAGTGCAGGGCAGTAACATTGCAATTCTCTTTCTGCTTTTTTATAAAACTATTGGCCAAACGCAATAATGATTTTCCTTTTTCATTGTTTCCAAAAGATATCAAAATCTTAAAACTACTATTACTAATTTCTTTAGGAATAATAACTTCTCTTCGCTTGAAAAAATAATTAATAATATCAATCGCTGGACCAGTCATGAAAGTTGTTACCAAAGCCATGATGACCATCATTGTAAAAACTTCAGCAGAAAGAACTCCTAAATCATAACCAATATTAAGAACAACCAATTCCATCAATCCTCGAGTATTCATCAAAGCTCCAATGGTCAAACTATCACGCCAATTTTGTCCAACAAATTTTGCTGCTAAAGCACTTCCAACAAACTTTCCTACAACAGCAACAAGAATAATCCATCCTGTAATTTTCCATAAATAAGGATCGTTTATCAAACCAATTTGGGTTCGTAAACCTGTGAACACAAAGAACAACGGAAGAAGTAAAATCAATGCTACATCTTCAACTTTTTCTATAAAAATCTTTCTAATATTGATAATATCTGGCATAATAGCTCCAGTCATGAAAGCACCAAAAAGTGCATGAATTCCAATAACTTCAGTTAAATATGATGAAATAATTAAGGTCAAAAGAAAGATGGCTACAACAGGTTTGCTCAAATTATCTCTTTTCGCATATAAATCTCCAATTTTTTTGAGGAACGGTTTTACCACAAAAAGCATCATCAAAACATAAACTGTTGCTAAAAGAATGATATAAAGTGAACTCATAAAAGTTCCTGCTTTTACAATAGCAATAACTGCTGCAAGTAAACACCAAGCGGTAATATCATCGGCTGCAGCACAAGTAATTACAATAGTTCCGAGTTTTGTTTTATGGATCCCTCTTTCTTGAACAATTCTTGCTAAAACTGGGAATGCCGTTATACTCATAGCAATTCCCATGAACAAACTAAACGACAAAAATTCAACTCCTTGTGGTGCAAATTTGTGATAAATAAAATAGGATAATCCAATTCCGAGTGCAAAAGGAAAAACGATACTTGCATGACTAATTACAACAGCTTCATTGGCTTTGTTTTTCAAAACCTTCAAATCAAGTTCCATTCCTATGACGAACATGAAAAGAATTAATCCAATTTGACTTAAAAACTGTAAATTTCCTAAAGATTCAACAGGAAAAAGCATGGCAGAATATTCTGGCATATACATTCCAACAACAGATGGACCTAGAAAAATTCCGGCAATAATTTCGCCAATAACACTTGGTTGTCCAATTTTTCTGAAAATCCATCCAAAGAAACGAGCCACAATTATTATGGTGATAATTTGCAATAGCAATATTGCTAAAGGATGTTTTAAGTTGTGTATTAGTGAATTTAGAAATTGACCAAAAAGGGAATCATTAGATGTTTTAGCTATTACATTTCTTCCTATTTCTAAAGATTTCCCTTTAGTAACAATCCAAAACATAAGTGCAATAAACCCTCCTGTTACACCAATATAAAATATTCCATTCTTAAATTTCCTCATTTTCCTCAAGCAACTTTTATTACACTACAAATATGAGAAAACTTAATTGTAAAATTGTAAAATGATATAAAATTAATATAAAATTTACTTACAGAAGTTTAAGTCAAATTTCTACACAAAAGTATGATTTAGTTCTTTAATTTCAAGCGCTTTTCACTACCTTTGCACTCGTTTTAAATTTTCAAATGAAAAAGTTATTAGGTATTGGTTTTTGGGAATTAATTGCCCGAATTATCCTTAGAAATAGAATTTTACTCTTGTGCTTAGTTGTATTAATTACAATTCTAATGGCTTTTCAATGGAAAGACTTGAAATTTACGCACACAGAAGCCAACTTAATTCCTGCTGATGACAAGGTAAATCTAGACTATAATAGCTTTCTAAAAAACTTTGGTGAAGAAGGAAATCTTATAGTTATTGCTACAAAAGATAAAAAATTATTTACTCCAGAAATTTATAAAAAATGGAGTGAATTAATGCATCAAATAAAATCTGACAAAGAAATTGAATTGGTAATCACCGTCGATAATCTTCAAAAACTTACCAAAAACGACTCATCACAAACATTTGAACTAAAACCTTTAGTTGATCAATCAAAAACGCTTGATGAGAATTATTTAAAACAAATTAAATCGGAATTGTTCAACAAAATGCCTTTTTATGAAGGTTTGTTGTTTAATAAAAAATCAGGCGCCATTCGTTCTGCGGTTTATTTAGATAAGAAAATTGTAAATACCATTGCAAGAAAAGAATATGTTTTACATAATCTGATTCCGAAATTAAATAAATTTAAAGAGGAGACCGGAATTGAATTGCATACCTCAGGAATGCCCTACATTAGAACATTAAACGCCAAAACCATAGTAGACGAAATTGGAATATTTATTGGAGCAGCTTTACTGATTACCTCCTTAATTTTCTTCTTTTTCTTCCGTTCGTTTAGAGCTACTTTAATTTCCTTAGTAATAGTAATTATTGGTGTAATGTGGTCTTTTGGAATCATTGCATTAATGGGTTATGAAATCACAGTTTTAACTGCTTTAGTTCCAACATTGGTAATTGTAATTGGAATTCCGAACTGTATTTTCTTCATTAATAAATATCATCAAGAATATCAAAAACACGCTAATAAAGCCAAAGCGCTTCAACGTGTAATTACAAAAACCGGAACGGCAACTTTGATGACTAACTTAACAACTGCGTTTGGTTTTGCAACTTTTATTGCCACAAATAATACTTTATTGTCAGAATTTGGAGTAGTAACATCAATTAATATCATCGCTATTTATCTGCTTTGTTTGATTATTATTCCAATTTTCTTTAGTTACATTCCATCGCCAATTCCAAGACATCTTGGACATTTAGAGCGAGAATATCTTACTTCTTTCATGAATTGGATTGTTCGAACTGTAAAATTCAATCGTGTTGGAGTTTATGTAACCGCAGTAATTCTTTTAGTTTTTGGAATCATCGGAATTTATGAAATTCGAATTTCGGGAAGTATTATTGAGGACATGCCTAAAAAATCGGCTTTCTTTGACGACATTCGTTTCTTTGAAAAAGAATTTGATGGTGTAATGCCTTTGGAAATTATGATTGACACCAAAAAGAAAAATGGTGCTATGAAGTTGACCAATTTGCGAAGAATGGAAGACTTGGAAGAAACGATAACTGATATTCCTGAACTTTCTAAACCATTGTCAATTGTAAATGTTGCCAAAAGTTTCAACCAAGCTTACTACAACGGAAATCCAGATTTTTACACTTTGCCTTCGCCAAATGAAGAGTTTGCGTTGTTGCCTTATATCAAAAATTCTCTTAAAAATTCAAAAGAAAATCAGTTGAAAAGTTACATTTCTAATGATGGAAGTGTTGCCAGAATCACTACTTTCATAAAAGACGAAAATGGTGAAAAGATGAAATCAATTGAAACACAATTGAGAAATAAAATCAACAAAATATTTCCATCACCAAAATATGAAGTGATTATCACTGGAAAATCATTAGTTTTCCAAAAAGGAACTAAATATTTGTTAAACAATCTATTATCATCATTATTGTTTGCGTTTTTAATTACAGCAGGATTGGTGGCAATAATGTTCCGTTCATTCAAAATGGTTTTGGTATCTATTATTCCAAATTTATTACCTCTTTTAATGACCGCAGGATTGATGGGATTTTTAGGAATTCCGTTAAAACCATCTACAATATTAGTTTTCGGAATTGCTTTTGGAATGTCAGTTGATGATACGTTACGATTCTTAGCACAATATCGATTAGAACTTTCAAGAAACGATTGGAAGATAAAAAAATCGGTTTTTGCGACCTTTGACGATGCCGGAATCAGTATGTTTTATACATCAATCGTATTATTCTTTGGATTTTCGGTATTCATGTTATCAAGTTTTGGTGGAACCATCGCTCTTGGTGGATTGGTAGCTTTAACCCTATTTTTCGGAATGTTATCCAATTTAGTTTTACTTCCATCATTAGTATTAACTTTGAATAAAACATTAGCAAACGAACAAGAACTAAAAGAGCCAACTTTTGATATTTTAGAACATACTGATGAAGAGTTGGACGAATTAGAAAAGAAAAATAATTAATTTATATTTGCATAAGATATCTGATATCTAATATTTAAAATCTAATATTAAAATGAAACATACAAAAGTTAAAGACTTATTAAATAGCTCGAAAGCGAATTATGAAGTAAATGCAAAAGGTTGGGTTAGAACTTTTAGAAACAATCAATTTATAGCGTTGAACGATGGTTCGACAATTAACAATATTCAATGTGTTGTCGATTTTGAAAACACACCTGAAGAAACTTTAAAAAGAATTACAACTGGTGCAGCTGTTTCTGTAATTGGTGAATTAGTAGAAAGCAAAGGCGCAGGTCAGAAATATGAAATTCAAGTTTCTAAATTAGAAATTTTAGGAGATTCAGATGCTGAGAAATTCCCAATGCAACCTAAGAAACACTCTTTAGAATTTTTACGTGAAAACGCACACTTAAGAGTTAGAACCAATGCTTTTGGAGCAATTATGAGAGTTCGTTCTGTTTTGGCTCATGCAGTTCATACTTATTTTCAAGAAAAAGGATTTGTGTATGTAAACACACCTATCATCACAGGTTCAGATGCGGAAGGTGCAGGAGAAATGTTTAAAGTTACCGCTTTACCATTTGACAACACACCAAGAACAGAAGACGGAAAAGTAAATTATAAAGAAGATTTCTTCGGAAAAGAGACTAATCTTACGGTTTCTGGTCAATTAGAAGGAGAAACTTTTGCTATGGCATTAGGTCAAATTTATACATTCGGACCAACATTTAGAGCTGAAAACTCTAACACTTCTCGTCACTTAGCAGAATTTTGGATGATTGAGCCAGAAGTAGCTTTCAATGATTTGAACGACAATATGGATTTGGCGGAAGATTTTATCCAATACGTAATTAAATATACGATGGAGAAATGCCAAGACGATTTGAAGTTTTTAGAAGGTCGTTTGTTGGAAGAAGAAAAATCAAAACCACAAGCTGATAGAAGCGAAATGGCTTTGTTAGAAAAATTGAATTTTGTTTTAGAAAACAATTTCAAACGTGTTTCTTACACTGAAGCTATTGATATTTTAAGAGATTGTACTCCAAATAAAAAGAAAAAATTCAATTATATCATCAACGAATGGGGTGCAGATTTGCAAAGTGAGCACGAAAGATATTTAGTTGAAAAACACTTCAAATGTCCTGTAATTTTGTTTGATTATCCTGCTAACATCAAAGCATTTTATATGCGTTTGAACGAAGATGGAAAAACGGTTCGTGCAATGGATATTTTGTTCCCAGGAATTGGAGAAATCGTTGGTGGTTCGCAAAGAGAAGAACGCTACGATGTTTTAGTTGAAAAAATGAAAGCATTAGGAATCGACGAAGAAGAACTTTGGTGGTATTTAGATACTAGAAGATTTGGTTCAGCAGTTCATTCAGGTTTCGGATTAGGATTTGAAAGATTGGTGTTGTTTGTAACAGGAATGTCTAATATTAGAGACGTAATTCCTTTTCCAAGAACACCACAAAACGCGGAATTTTAAAAAATGTTTATTGTTTATATTTGGTTGTTTCTATCAGCCATAAACAATAAACCACAAACCACAAACAATAAAAATGTTAAAGCAAAACTTACAATTCAAATTATCTCAAAAATTATCTCCTCAACAAATTCAGTTGATGAAGTTGATTCAATTGCCTACGTTGGCATTTGAGCAACGATTATTGGAGGAAATGAATGAGAATCCGGCTTTAGAATCGGGTAAAGATGAAGAAGAAGTTTATGAAAAGGATGAACTTGACAACAATGACGAATATGATGATTATGAAGGAAGCGACAACATTGAAGCTGATGACATAAACATCGATGAATATTTGAGTGACGACGAAACACCAGATTACAAACTTCAATCAAATAATTATAGTGACGACGACGATGATCGTGAAAGTCCATTTGCTGCACCTGTAAGTTTTCATCAAGATTTAATTAATCAATTGAATACTTTTATACTTTCAGACGAGCAAAGAGATATTGCCGAATTCCTTGTTGGAAGTATTGATGATGATGGTTATTTACGTCGTGACATTCAAGATATCGTTGACGATATGGCTTTTACTCAAGGTATTTATACTGATGAGAAAATGGTTGAAAAAATGTTGCACATCATTCACGAATTAGAGCCTGCAGGCGTTGGCGCACGTGACTTGCAAGAATGTTTGTTGTTGCAATTGAAACATAAAACTCCTACAGAATATGTTGATTTAGCCATTGATATCATCGGAAATCAATTTGATGCTTTTACCAAAAAACATTACGACAAATTATTACAGAAATACGGAATTTCTCAAGATCATTTGAAAAAAACAATTCATGAAATTGAAAAATTAAATCCAAAACCAGGAGGTTCTTTTACAGGAAATAATAAAGTTACCGAAAATATTGTTCCCGATTTTGCTATCAGAATTAACGATGGTGAATTAGAATTAACTTTAAATGGACGAAATGCTCCATCATTGCACGTTTCTAAAGATTATCAAGAAATGATGCAAACCTATAAAGATTCGAGAGACAAATCGAATTCTCAAAAAGATGCAGTTCAGTTTATTAAGCAAAAATTAGATTCAGCTAAATGGTTTATTGATGCTATAAAACAACGTCAGGAAACACTATTTGTTACCATGAATGCCATCATGCATTTTCAACAAGAATATTTCCTTGATGGTGAAGAAACTTCAATGAAACCAATGATTCTGAAAGATATTGCTGATATGGTTGGTTTGGATATTTCAACTGTTTCTCGTGTGGCAAATAGCAAATATGTTGACACACCTTATGGTACAAAATTGATAAAAGAATTCTTCTCTGAAGCCATGAAAAACGATCAAGGTGAAGATGTTTCTACTTTAGAAATCAAAAAAATTCTTCAAAATACTATTGAAGAAGAAGATAAAAGCAAACCACTTCCAGACGATCAATTGGCAGAAATTTTAAAGGAAAAAGGTTATCCTATTGCTAGAAGAACTATTGCAAAATATCGTGAACAATTAGATATTCCTGTGGCTCGAATGAGGAAGAAGATTTAATTCTAAAAATCTTATATTTGTTTATCAAATAATTCACTTTGAAAAAAATACTTCCTTTTTTTTCGTATCTCTTCCATCCTATTTTCATTCCAATATTGGGAACAGTTTTTTATATACTTTTTGGAGGTAATTATTACATAACAGAACAATATTATTTGCTGTTGCTTCAAGTAATTATAATTACATTTTTCCTTCCACTATCTTTCTTTTATTTACTAAGAACATTTGGTAAAGTAGATACCATAATGCTCTCTGACTTGTCGCAAAGAAAAATTCCGTTGTTAATGCAAATGATTTTAACTGCAGTTTTAATTCAGAAAAGTGTTACCATAGAACGATTTCCTGAATTGTATTTTTTCTTTCTTGGAGGAATTGGTAGCACCTTTATTGCCTTCGCATTAATTTTTGTTAAAATCAAAGCAAGTATTCACATGATTGCAATGAGTGCTCTTAGTTTTTTTGTAATTGGATTGAGCATGCATAATGAGTTAAACATCATTTATACCATTGCATCATTGTTTTTAATAACAGGAATTGTTGCTTCATCGAGATTAGTAATGAAAGCTCACACAATAGAAGAATTAATTATAGGATATGCAGCAGGAATGCTTCCGCAGGTGCTTTTGTGGATACTATGGCTATAAAATATAAAATTGTAACCCAAGGTTAAAAGTGGTCATTTTTATATCTTCACCATTAATTTTTGCCGATTTATAGATTGGACTTAATCCGTAATAAGCATAAAAATTCCAAGTATTCCAACCAGCTGCCATATAACAACCATATTGGAATTTATTCAAATCAGTATTAGACTTGTAAACTTTTGTTTGAACGTCATTCACAAATTTGTATCTATCACCAATTAAATAACTCAATTTGAAACCTGTATAAATTCTCCAAAATCTATGAGAATCTGGAGTTGAAGAACGCCATCTAAATTCAATTGGCAAATCTAAATAATGTAGTGAAGGTTTATTCTTGTCATAATAAATATCTGACGACAATATTTCATAAGTATTTTCAGTTTTACCAGCAACTTCTAATCTATTTTGATATAAATTATCGTTATAAATATTTAAAGAATAACCTAATCCTGTTGCGATTGCAATGGTTCTATTTTTATTAATAGGCATGTCTCTCAAAAAACCAATACAGAAACCTGAAGAAAATTTGTTTTGATTAATTCCGCTTAAATTTTTCAAACTGTTGTAAGTAAAATTCAAATAAAATTGATCTTCTCTGTATAAAGAATCTAACACCTTTTTTTCCACAACTTCTTCCTGCGCAAAAGCACTAAAAAAGAAAAATAAAGTCATTATGGAAAAATAAAATCGCATAAACTGAGAATTATTTTGATTAGAATATAGAATTTGAAAACTTCCTTTAATTAATTTTAGCAACAAAATGGGATTCGAACTCCTGTTTTAATTAATTTTTTCTAAAAATTTAAAAAAACATCTTAGCAGAGAGGATGGGATTCGAACCCACGATACAGTTACCCATATACAAACTTTCCAGGCTTGCTCCTTCAACCACTCGGACACCTCTCTAATTGTTGTACAAAGAACAATAAAAATTAGCAATAATCAAAGCGAAAGGTTAATCCATTTCACCGCGTAATGACGTTTCAAAAATGGTTTTAAAAACATTTGAAGCTACTTTTTGACCTAACAAATACATTAGTTTTGTAATTGCTGCTTCCGTTGTAATATCTTTTCCAGAAATTAATCCGATTTTTTTTAATTGTGTGCTTGTTTCATATTGACCCATGCTTACGCTTCCGCCAGAACATTGTGTTACATTGATGATATACAAACCATTTTTGATGGCTTTTTTCAATATTTGAATAAACCATTCTTCAGTTGGAGCATTTCCGGAACCATAAGTTTCTAAAACAATCCCTTTCAAATTTGGAATAGCTACAATAGCTGAAAACACAGATTCACTGATTCCAGGAAACATTTTTACAACAGCCACATTATCATCTAATTCTTTGTGAACAAGAAGTTTTTTGGTGTTTTTTGGTAATAAAGACAAATTATTCACATTCAAATGAACTCCAGATTCAGCTAATGCAGGATAATTTGGCGAAGTAAAAGCGTTAAAATGTTCGGCATTTATTTTTGTAGTTCGGTTGCCACGATATAACTTGTATTCAAAATACAAGCAAACTTCTTGAACTACAGGTTTTCCTTTTTGTTGTAGCGATGCAATTTGAATAGCTGTAATCAAATTCTCTTTGGCATCCGTTCTTAAATCGCCTATTGGTAATTGTGATCCTGTAAAAACAATAGGTTTAGAAACATTTTCTAACATAAAACTCAATGCAGAAGCCGAATAAGACATCGTATCGGAACCATGTAAAACTACAAATCCATCAAATTGAGTGTAATTGTCTTCGATAACTGAAGCAATTTGAACCCATTTTTCTGGATTCATATTCGAAGAATCTATAGGTTTTTCAAACGAAAAAGTTTCTATTTGACAATCTAATTGTTTCAATTCTGGAATTTTATCCAACAATTGATTAAAATCAAATGCCTTCAAAGCACCTGTTTCAAAGTCTTTCATCATACCAATAGTTCCACCGGTATAAATCAGAAATATTTTTGGTTTAGATTGCATTCTCGTATTTGGATTTATTCACAACCGGATTGGCATACATATTTAAAAAACTTTCTACCATAAAATCATTGGTAACATCAATCTTCATTTCTAATCGTCTTTCAAATAATGACTTTTCGTCTTCTGTATATTTGTCTGAATATTTATTAGTTTTATTCAATAAATCGTACGCGATATAATTAGTTGGCCACAATTTATAAGATTGCAAAATAGAATCATCAATAACTTGCGCCAAAGCCTGAATTTGTTTGTTTGAATTGTCATTTTCAGCTGAAATCAAATCCAATTCAGTATCTAAAACATCACCAACGTGAATGTGAATTCGCTTTTTCTGACCAATAATTCCGCTTAATAAATTTACGAAATCTTCGTTTTTATCTTTTACATAAACTTCATCGTTAGCTTCTGCCATAAGTTGAGGCATTTTCAAAGCATCCGTTGGATCATATTCGTACGAAATTGAAACTGGAACAATTTTTAATTTCTTAAAATAATCCATTAAATTGGCACCATCAGAACCCATTCCGAGCATTTTTAAAACTCCAGAATGTGTAGCGTCATTTCCATCTTTAGTTCTTCCTTCGCGTTGAGCAATCCAAACAGAACGATTTTCTCTTAAAAGTAAATGACCAATATATTCTGACATTAACTTAGAACTTTGCAATAATTCTCTTGGAGACAAACCTCTTTGAACCAAAAAATTGCGATTTAATTTTGCCAATGTATTCATGAAATCTCTTTTTACAAGATTATCACCAATAGCAGAAGCAGTCATCACTAATCCATGATCAAACAAACAAACATTTAGCAAAGAAGTGTCTAAAATTATATCACGATGATTAGAAATAAACATATAAGACGTGTTTTTTTCTAATTTTTCAAATCCAGAAGTAGATAATCCTTCTGATGATTTTTGTAAGACTTTTTGAATCGCTTGATAAATAAAATTGCATTGAAAATCTCTGATAGAATGCGTACGTTTCAGTTGCTCTTTCCATACCTCATCATCGACATCAGGAAATGTAAAATTCATTATCGCTTTCATCATCGGATGATTTAACGACGCTTTTATAGCATCATTAACCTCGGTTTCATAAAACGGACGAATGGCGTCAAATTTTTGCATTTTAAATTTCATTTTTAAGAAAAACAAAATAACAAAAAAATTATGACTTTTTGATTATATAATGGTTAAATCCCAAAAATATCCTTAGAATTTTCTGTAGTAATTCGAGCAATTTCTTCAATAGGAAGATTATAAATTTCGGCTAATTTTTGAGCTACCAAAACGGTATAACTGCTTTCATTTCGTTTACCTCTATGAGGATTTGGAGCAAGATAAGGCGAATCGGTTTCGAGAACAATATGTTTTAAATCGATATCTCTCAAAAACTGATCAATCTTTCCGTTTTTGAAAGTTGCAACGCCACCAATTCCGAGTTTTAACCCTAAAGAAATGGCACGTTCTGCTTGAGAAAAATCACCTGTAAAACAGTGAAAAATTCCGAATAAATCATTGCTTTTTTCACCTTCAAGAACTTCAAAAGTTTCATCAAAAGCATCTCGACAATGAATATTTATTGCTAAACCTTGCTTCTTTGCCAATTGAATTTGCTGTTGAAAAGCAAATTGTTGTTCTTTCAAAAAAGTTTTATCCCAAAATAAATCAACTCCTATTTCACCAACAGCATAGAATTTTCTTTTGGCAAATTCTTCTTCTACATGAGCTAACTCTTCCAAATAATTTTCTTTTACATAGCAAGGATGCAAGCCCATCATCAAGAAAATATTATCTGGAAATAAGGCTTCCAAATCATACATTTTCTGAGTATAAGTTGAATCAATCGACGGAATAAAAAATCGTGAAACACCTGCATCAATAGCTCTTTGAATAGTTTCTACTCTATCGTCTTGAAATTGGGAAGAATATAAATGCGTATGTGTATCAGTGAAAATCATTTTTGTATTGTAAGTTGAACACTTCGACTCGCTTAGTGTAAAAGTTTCGAGTTGCAAAAGTAAGGAAAGAAAATGTGAAAATCATTAAGCACAAAAGCCACAAAAAATAATTCTTTTGTGGCTTTTGTGTTTGAAATGTTTAATCCAAATCCTTCAACAATTTCTGTGCTTTTATATAATCCTCCGCATCGGCTGGAATTTGATTTAAGTAGGTTTTGCATTCATCAAACTTACTTTGTTTTAAATTGGATAATGCCAAATACCAAATTGCTTTGTCTTTATAAACTGAAGTTCCTGATTTAATATTGTTCAATAAAATTTCAGCTTTGGTATAATCATTCGTTTCAATTAATGCTATAGCGTAATAATATTGCAACTCAGGATTGGTTAGATTTTGCACTTTCTCAAATGCTGAAACTGTTTTTTTATAGTCTTTATCATTAAATGCTTTTTGAGCTTCATTTAAAGTTGCATCTCCAACGCTTCGTTCCATAAAATAGGCGTTTTCATGTTGATTATAATCGCCATATTCAGGATTTCCTTGCATCATAAACCAAGTCCCAAAAGCAAGAACAACAGATGCCGCAACTGCATAATAGAAAGGTTTGAAAGCAATGACCTTTGATTTTTTAATTTCTTTTTCAGCAAAATTCTCTCTAGAAATTGACTTCAAATTTTCTTTGAAAGCAATAGTTTCTTTATCAAATTTAGTTGCTAAAAACTGTGTTGTTTCTTTATATAATTCAAACTTTTCTTGTAACTCAATGTCATTTTGAAGTTGGTTTTCAAATTCCAATTTTTCTTCTTGCGACATTTCGTTATTGAAATAATTTTCGAATGTTATGTACAATTGCTCGTTCATGACTTTAGTATTTTAATGATTTGTATCTGTTTGATTGCTGAATCATTTCGGTTAACTGACCAGTGCAAAGCGATTTCTTTTTGCGCACATAACCATACGTAACGTTCAGTTTTTCGGCTACTTCTTCCATTGTTTTGGTTACAAAACTTAGTTTGAGTACTTCTTGACATTTCTCGCCTAGCTTTTGAAACATTTCGTCAAATAACGATTGCTTTTCATCAAAAACTTCGGTTTGAAAAGTCATTTCTTGAACCGATTCATCTATAGATACATTATCATCCTGTAATGTTACCTCTTTATTGGATAATTTTTTTAATTCATTGAACCAGCGTCTTTTACATAATAAGAAAAAGTACGCATCAAACGGACAACTTAATTGCAAGCCATTAGTTTTAGCTTGATTGTAAATAGTTATAAGTACTTCTTGAATAACATCTTGCGCTTGATCATCGTCACCGCTGTTGGTTCGGATGTAGCTTTTAACTTTTGGAGCAAACTTCTTATATATAGATTGAATAATATTGGAATTATTTTGGAGCAATCCATCGATATATAATTGGTCTGGATGAATATTTTTATCTGTCATAACTACCTTATTTACTGCTAATGTAGAAAAAAATTAATAATTGAGGTAACAAATTATAACACGAGTTGATATAGTGATATAAAGTTCATTGAAATAGTGTTTTAAAAAGTTAATCAAAATAATTCAGATTGTAAGGGTAACAAATTAAAACTACAATTGATATAAAGAAAAATACATCAATTAAGATTTATAAAGTTTCAAAAAGAAATTTGAAAAAATAGGGTAACAAATTAAAACACCAATTGATATAACAATAGAAAACAAAATCAAAACTATTAATAAAAACATTAAAACTTAGAAATCATGAAAAAATCAATCTTAACATTAGCAATCGTGGCATTATCATTTTCAAATATAAACGCTACAGAAGTAACAACAACTTCAAACACAATCGAAGCAACTTCAACTCTTACAAGAGATCAAATTAAAGAAGTATATGATTGGAACGTAAGAACAAATCAAGGCAATTATTCTGGAACAGCAAATTCATTGGAAGAAGCAAAAAGAATGATCGAATTGTCATCAGTGGGAGAAATAGTTTTAGATAGAAAAATTGAAAGTTTCTTTCAAGTAAAAGAAACCGTTTCGTCTAACAAAGTGAGATTGTACTTCTGGGAAGTAACTACAGATACTGGAACAGCGAAAGGGTTTTCAAGCTCTGAAAGTCAAGCCAAACGTATGATAGAATTAGTAAGCACAGGCGATATTTTAAGCTATAAAATTATACAAAGTGCCGATTTTGAAAAATAAATTAAAAAACTGGGTAACAAATTAGTTGCCCAATTGATATAAAACTATAAACAACATTTAAAAATTTAGAAATCATGAAAACATTTAAAAACATCGTAACATTATTATTTTTAGGATTAATAATCAGTAGTTGCTCAACAGGAACAACTCCAGTTCCAGTTCCTCCTTGTAGTTCAACAAACACCATTTTCAATCAATTGTATGCCAATGTGGTTACACTTCCTGGACATCAAAACAATGTTACATTTGATACAGAAATTCACGAATACACTTTTACTTTATCTCAAAACAAAACTATTTGTAGTATTGGATATCAAAGTCAACTAGCAATTGCAGCTGTTCCTTACAAAATGGAAATTGTAGACAACAATACTAATACTGTAATTTATACTGGCAACCATGTGTTCTCTTCTGCAAATACAAGTTATGTTTCAATAACTCCAACACCAATAATTGCCAATCAATCTTACACTATAAGAAGAACAATGCTTTTAGCAAATGCCGGAAATAATTTTTCAAACATCATTGGAAGAGTTGTACATCAACCTGGAGCATTAGTAAGTTTTCCTCAAACTTTTGGAATAATGACTATTACTGGAGCCAATTTTTACCAAAATGGTGGTCCGTTAGTAAATATAGGAATTCCTTACATCGATTTTGCTTATTACTAGTAGATTAAAAAAACTTTTAAAACTGGGGTAACAAATAATTATCCCAGTTGATATAACAATATAAAACAAAAAGAATCTGAAACGAGTTCAGATTAAAAACATCAAAAAATTAGAAATTATGAAATCACTTAAAAACATCAGCCTTTTATTTTTAGCAACATTAGCTCTAACAAGTTGCTCAAACGACGACAACAATTCAGCAGTACAACTTCCTCCAAGTGCAGCGCAATTTGCAAACATTAGAGAAACTGCTTTAGAGAATTTGACACAACATTTTACAATGACTGCCGGAACCGGAACAGTAACATTGACCTCTACAAAAGGAGTAACTATAATGATAAATGGAAACTGTCTAACAAAAAACGGAAACCCAGTTACTGGTGCTGTAGATATAGAATATGTAGAACTTTTTGATAAAGGACACATGTTAACTACCAACAAACCTACAATGGGTCTAATGCCAAATGGAGACAAAAATCTTTTAATTTCTGGTGGAGAATTTTATATCAACGCCACTCAAGGTGGTCAACAATTAGCAATCACTTGTAATATGGTTTTACTTGTCCCATCAAATCTTACTGAAAATGCAATTGATACTAGCATGACATTATGGGATGGGAATATGGATAATCCAGAAAATTTAGTTTGGGAAGCAGCAAATACAACGCCTGCTGGACCTCAAGGTGGCGGAGTTGGATTTGAACAAAACAGTTATTATGTTACTTTTGGAAACTTTGGTTGGTCAAATGTAGATAGATTTTATAGTGATCCAAGACCAAAAACAACCTTACTTGCAAGTGTTCCAAACGGATATGACAATACCAATTGTGCCATTTATTTATCTTATGATGGTGAAGGACAAAATGCTTTAGCAAAGTTGGATACTTACAACCCAACAACTAAAAAATTCAGCGAACATTATGGTCAAATTCCAATTGGTTTACAATGTCATGTAATTTTTGCAACAGAAGAAAATGGTCAATGGAGATATGCTATAAAAGGAGTTACTGTTGCTGCAAACGATGAATATACATTCACACTTGGCGAAACAACTGTTGGTTCTGAAGCACAACTTGTAGCAGCGATAAATGCAATTCAATAATAGTTAGGTTAAGTTTATTTTTGGAAAAGCGGTGATTTATTCATCGCTTTTTGTTATTTTTATAAATGCTAACCAACCTTTTTACAATGAAAAAATTAGTTTTACTCCTGTTTTTAACTACCTTTTTTTCTTTTTCTCAAACAAAAGTAAAAGATACAGTTACCAGAAAAGCTACTATTAGCTTTGATAAAAAAGGAAACTTGGTTTCTTTAAAACCAGAAACTCCTCCATTAAATCAAATTGCCGGTGCACCACCAGCAAGTTATAGTTACTTTTGGGAACTTGGCGATGGCAGTTATAGCAAAGCTAAAGAACCTAAAAAAGTATATAAAAAGAAAGGTGATTATAAAGTAAACCTTGCTGTTACAAATAATTATGACAATGGAAAACCACCTTCTACTCGACCAAAAACTGTTGCTATAACAGAAATTACTGATGACAAATCGGAGGATATTGCTTCTATTGAAACCGAAGATGGATTTAAAATATTCAACAATCGCGAACCGGTTCCTGAGGAAGAAATGATTGTCGTTTTGAGTTATCAAAATCTTCTTGATTATGTTTCTAGCGGAAAATTATACTTGTTTTACAACGATAAAGAGTTTAAAAATAAAAACTTCGAACTATTAGAAACCCGAACACATTTTGGAGAAAGAGAAATTATTGAAAACGGAATTGCTTCTGTTGACGACAAAAATAATTCTAATGAAAATGTAGCCTCTGTTGATGATTATACTTATTTCAAAAAATCCTTTTCTACTGAAGATGAAAACTTAGATATGACTTTAGCAGAAAGCAAAGCCCTATTTTCTGATGTTAAAATTTTAGAATTTGATGCAATGAATGCTAAAGAAACTCGCAATGTTTTTATGAGTTTCAAAACAACACCAGACATGATTAAAGACACTAGCGCAACTGTAAGAATGCGTGGCGTTTATGTTCCTGACAGAAACTACAAAAACCATAAAAAGAAAACATTAGAAATGGAAATTGTAACGTCACACGATCCTAATAAAATGTCTAGTAACGGAACTCTTATCAATTATAGATTGGTTCGATTAAAAACACTAAATTTTAAAACGCGTTTTCAAAATGATGGAGAAGGTCCGGCAAAAACCATTAGACTTGAAACCGATATTCCAGAAATGTTTGATAAAAAAACACTCCAAATTGTTGATTTATATCCTAAATGTCCAATCTGTCCTAAAAATGAAGTTGTAAATTACAGTTGTTTGGATACGATAATTAAAAAGGATCAAATTCATTTTACATTTAAAAATATTTATCTTCCAGGAAGTCAACAAAAGAATGTAAAAGAACGCGATTCGACTAAAGGATTTGTAAAATATTCCTTGAGATTTGCCAAAGATTTTCACAAGATAAAAACCAAAAGTAAAACGTCAATTTTCTTTGATAAAAACGAACCTGTAATTACCAATTATGCTGTAACAAGATTCAAACCCGGAATTTCAATTGGAGCAAAAGCTGGATACAATTATTTTCCAGATCAAGAAAACCCAAAGAGTTTTTTTGTTGGAGCTACAATTTCTCCATATAAATCTTATCGCTTTTATTGGCAATCGGAAATTTATTTTAATCATCTAGAAACTGGCGGAAACAATACTACTTCACCTCTACTTTTGCAACAATTTACACCACCAATTATACTGAGTAATGGAACCCTTGTTGATGCTGCTTTTACACAAACATCGAGTTCCTCAAAATTAACTAGAAATTTAATTGATATTGTACCTATTTCTTTACGTTATAACATTAACAATTATATTGGTGTTGGCGCTGGACCACAACTATCCTTAATAATGAATGAAACTGTAGAAAATGATTTTTCAAAAAAATATTATGCTGTAAATTTTGGTCAAAATCCACCAATTCCAGGAAATGAAATAACCGATTTACAAGAATCTAATAGTTCAAAAACTACTTCAAAAAATTTCTCAAAAACCCAGACTAGTTTGTTTGCAGATGTAACTTTTGGCTTTGCCAGAATTGGACCAAGTGTTGGAATTAGATATTACAAAAACTTTGAAAAAGAGTTTGATTATTGGCAGTTTTATGGCATTTGGAAGTTTTAATTTATGCGGAAAATAATTCTTCTTTTCTTATTCACTCAAATGATGTTTTCTCAAAGTAATGAGGTTACTTTAGAAGATAAAATTTATTATGCAATTGATGCATTTGTTGCCAATCCGAGTGATGAAAATTTGAAAAAACTTGAAGCTTTAGAAAAAACATTTCATCCAAAATCAAAAGCTGAAATTCTTGCTTTGGTAATTTTAAAAAGCAATAAAGCTTACTATCAAAATCAATTTGGGTTTACTAATAAAGCTATTTCAAGTTATGAAAGCGCATGGCAGTTGTTTCAAAAAAACAAACTTTCTGACTATGATATAACCGAGTTTTGTTTAAAACCATTAGGTAATCTTTATACTATTATTGGGGATTATGATAATGCAGAAAATACCATAAAACAATACTTCTACATTGCTACTGTTGAAAAAAATCAGGCACAAAAGTATGCGGCTATTCTCAATTTATCCAATGTATATCAAAACTCAGGAAGAATTAATCAAGCTACCGATTTACTTGAAAAAACAATAAAAACAGAAAGATTAACCGCTACACAAAAAGGTGTTCTATTGAATAATTTAGGAAATAATTATTTTCTGAATACTAAATCTGACAAAGCAGAAAGTTCCTATTTACAATCAATTTCTTTATTAAAGTCAGATAAATCTCAAATTGAAACTTTATCAAATGCTTATAGAAATTTATCAAAATTAAATATTTATTCAGATGTGAAATTAGCAGATTCCTATTTTGAAAAAGCACGAAATGAGTTTAACAAATTACCAAATTTAGAGCCTCGAAAAAAAGCTCAATTTAGCATTGAAGAAGCTAATTTGTTATTCAAAGAAGGAAAAATATCGGAGGCAGATATCAAAATCAAAGACGCTTTTACGATTCTAATTCCTTATTTTAATAAATCAAAAGGCAATCTTCCCAATAAGAATTCTCTTTATGCAGAAACTACTTTATTAGATGCTTTAGATTTACAAGCCGAACTATTTTTAGCGCAGAATCAATCCAAAAAAGCATTAGAAAGCTACCAGCTTTCTTTTCATATAGAGGAGTTATTTCAATCGCTTTTGGTTTATGAAAACTCTAAAATAATTACACAGATTAGAAACCGAAATCGAACAGAAAAATGTCTTGACATCTTCTATTCGCTTTATCAAAAAGAGAAAAAAATAAGTTATGTTGAAAATGCCTTTGTATTACAAGAGCAAACAAAATCGGCAGTTCTAAAACAAACTATTTCGAAAAACAAAACAATTTCAAGAGAAGAAAAACTAATTTTAGAACAACTTCAAAATTGGAATACTATAATTAGCAAAGAGCAACAAAAATTAGATTCAGCCGACATTTCTATAATCAATAATGCCATCAAAAAACAAAATGAGTTGATGCTTTTATTGAAATCGAAAACATCTGAAAAATCAAATGAATCCAAAATAGTTGATATTAATAATTTGTTTTCAAAATTAAAAAAAGACAAAGCTATTTTGGTTGAATATTTCTATGGTCAAAACAGACTATATAGTTTCACCTTAGAAAACGGAAATATAAAGTTAGATTTTATTAAAATTGACGATAATTCCATTAGAACAATAAGATCATTTATAGATTATTTTTCTGATAGTGAGAAGATTGCAAACCATGTTTCTGAATATAATCATCATGGATTTTTAGTTTATAAAATGCTGAAACTTCCTGTAAAATCAACTTATAAAAACCTCATCATTATTCCTGATGGCATTCTTACTTTTCTTCCTTTTGAGGCTTTGATTACTAAAGAATCTAAAACAACCAATTTTGCCAAAATGAATTATTTATTAAATGATTTCGCAATTGGCTATAATAATTCTGCTTCATTTTATTTGAACTCCGTTCCTTTTAAATTTGATAAAGAAACTGTTCTTGGCGTGTTTCCAATATTTGAAAAAACCAATTTAGAACTAGCTTTTTCCAAAAAAGAAATGGAAGCTATTCAAGAGAAATTTGATGGTAATTATCTTTCAAAAGCCGAAGCAACATTTAAAAACTTCAGTTCAAATGCTCAAAATTATTCCATTCTTCATCTTTCAACACATGCCGATTCAGGCGATATTATTGATCAGGCGAATATCAAATTTTATAATTCCGAAATCTTATATTCTGAGTTATATAATTTAGAAATCAACCCGAATTTGGTAGTATTGAGTGCCTGCGAAACTGGAATTGGCAAACTTTATAAAGCTGAAGGAGCCATGAGTATTGCGCGAGGATTTCAATTTGCTGGAGCTCAAAATCTGTTATTCTCCTTATGGAAAGTAAACGATTTTACGACTTCAATTTTGATGGAAAAATTCTATTCCAATATAAAATCTGGCAAATCCTATTACGAAGCTACAAATAAAGCAAAGCTTGATTTTCTTTCAGATGAATCGATACCAAATGCAAAAAAATCGCCTTATTATTGGAGTTCCTTTGTATATTACGGAACATTAGAAACCAACTCTAATGGAAACTATTTTATTTGGTTTTCAATTTTAGGAAGCGTAATTGCTTTACTTTTGCTATTCAAAATTTTTAAAAAATGGAAGAATTCCAAACGACTTTAAAGAAAAACAATTACAAAAAAATTGCTTTCAAAGTTTCTAAAACCCAGCATTTACTTATAAAAGCAAGTATTAACGGCGTAAAAGGAAACTTTATTCTAGATACTGGTGCGAGTAATAGTTGTGTTGGATTTGAGAGCGTTGAATTATTTCAACTAAAAGCCAAAAAATCTAAAACTAGAGCTGCTGGAGCTGGTGCCACTGGAATGTTTACACAAGTTGCAAAAAACAACACCTTACAACTTGGCAGATGGAAAGAAACTGATTTTCATTTGGTGATTTTTGATTTATCTCATGTTAATATTGCACTACAACAATATAAAGCCAAACCAGTTCAAGGGATTATTGGCGCTGATATTTTATTACAAGGAAAAGCTATTATAGATTATTATAATCATTGTTTGTATTTGAAGTAAAGCATTTACAATTTTTTTTATATTTGTTTAAACTTTTGAATATGAAAAAATTAGCTTTATTTTGTTTTTTACTAACATCTTTGATTTCAAATTCACAAACAATTGATGCGGTCAATGACAACAATTTTGTTCCAATTAATTATGCAACTGGAGGAACTACTGTATCGGTTTTGAACAATGACACGATGAATAATAACACCATTATTACATCACTGATATCACTAAATGCAATACAAATTCCTGTTGGTTTAACTTTAAATGCAGATGGAACTATAACTGTGGATTCAAATCTTGCAATTGGTAGTTATACCTTAACATATCAAATTTGCATTAATAGTGCTCCAACTATTTGCGATACTGCAATAGCTACAATTAATATTGTATCATCGAGTTTTTCTCTACAAAATGATTTTTTCAATAACATTGATGGTTTATATGGCCAAACGACAACAGTATCGATTTTAAATAATGACACATATAATGGTTCTGCAATAAATCTGAACAATTTCACTGTAGTTCCATTGTTAAACCCAAATAGTATTATTGGTTTAACCTTTAATCCGAATGGAACTTTAGCAATAGCTCCACAAACACCCCAAGGAACTTATTATGCAAACTACAAAATATACGAAAATGCTAATCCTTCTAACTTTGCGATTGCATCAATAACCATCCAAGTTCCTTATGTTAATTTAGATATTCTCGGAGATGGACCATTTTATATTAATGGTATTACGGGCGGATCAACCCCTAGTGTTTTTTTGAATGACACAATTAATGGCGGTCCACTTTTGGGTAGCCAAGTAAATACTACCTTACCAATTCAAGCTCCTGGTCAAAATAGTTTTGCATCGATAAATGCAAATGGAATAATAACTATTGCCCCAAATGCTCCTAGTGGAACGTATTATATTGGATACCAAACTTGTCTGACTTATGATGCGGTTTGCGATCAAGATAGTGTGGTAATCAACATCATAAATGGCAACATTTTTGCAGAGAACGATACTATTACTCATCAAAATTCACCAACTAACAATACTACAAGTTCTATCTTTGTAAATGACTTTTTAAATAATACAATTCCAAATACAAATAATGTAACCGTAACAGGAATTAACCTTCCAAATGGATTTACATTAAACTCAAATGGCACAATCAGCATTGCATTGGGTACTCCTGTAGGTACCTATAATTTTTCTTATCAAATTTGTGAAGTTGGAAACCCTAACAATTGTTCTACAGCAACGATACAAATTAATCTTTCTTCAAATATAATTGCGAATCCAGATACTATTACTTATCAAAATAGTATTAATCCGCCTATTTCAGATTCATTGTTAAGCAATGATACTTTGAATGGACAACCAGCAACTCAAAACAATGTTGTCATAACAGCAATGAATATTCCTCTTGGATTTACTTTAAATACAGATGGAACTTTTAATGTTGCTATTGGAACACCAGCAGGAAATTATACTATTGATTACAAAATAGCTGAAAATGGTTACCCTACAAACTTTGCTACAGCTACAGCTACTATTGTTTTGACAAATGCTATTGAAGCTACAGTTGATGATATAAACTATTTAAATGCGCCCAATAATTCACCGGCATCATCTGTAATTTATAATGATTTGCTAAATGGAAATAATATAGATCCCTATGGAAATATCGTTACAATCACACCAATAAATTTTCCAACAGGGTTTTCATTAGATGCATATGGGAATATATACGTTGCACTAGGAACACCTGCTGGTAACTATACTTTTTCTTATCAAATTTGTGAAATCAACAATCCAAACAATTGTGCTATTGGAATTATTAATTTCAATTTAACATCAAATATTGTTGCAGTTCAGGACCAAATAAACTTTCCTTCCCCAAATGGAGGGACAACATCAGATTCTGTTTTAGATAACGATACATTAAACACTATTCCTGCTATTTATGCTTTAAATGACATTTTACTTTCAGGAATAAACGTTCCTCCAGGGATTGTTTTAAACAATAATGGAACCATTACCATTCCTAATAATTTTACTTACGGAAATTATAATTTTGACTATCAATTATGCGAATCCAACTATACCAATAACTGTGCTACAACATATGTTTCACTGGTAATAGTTTCACCATTTGCACCCACAGGTCCATTAACTCAAAACATTCCACAATCAGGAACACTTGCTGGCTTACAAGTAACAGGACAAAATATTCAATGGTATAGCGCAGCTACAAATAAATCTAGTAATGCTTTATTAAGTTCTGCAATTCCATCTTCAACCCCGGTTGTTGTTGGTACCACCTATTATGCAACGCAAACAGTAAATGGAATAGAAAGCATCACAAGATTACCTGTTACCATTTCAGGACTATCAACAAATAATTATACTTTCAATAATTTAAATTATTATCCAAATCCAGTGAAAAATAGTTTATCAATTTCTAATGCTTCATTGATAGAAGAAATAGAAATTACTTCACTAATTGGACAAAGAATTCTAAATAAAAAATTTAATGATTTACAAACAGAACTTGATTTAAGTGAACTTTCAAAAGGGGTATACTTTGTAAAAGTTATCAGTGAAGGTCAAGAAAAAACAATTAAAATTATTAAAGAATAAAGTTCAAAATCCTAAATTAAAAATCCCAAATTCCAAAGTTAACAATGGAATTTGGGATTTATTTTTATGGTAATTGATATAATTATTTATTATTATTTCTAAAAGAAAAGTAAGCAATAATAGTGCTTAAAAACATCAAAATTCCACCTAGTACAAATGGAGCGCCTGCAAACTGAAACGGAGCTTCCTTATGGGTGAAATAATAAAAAACCGTACTCATCATTGGAGGTCCAACAATAGCCGAAGCACTCATCAAACTTGAAAGCGTTCCTTGAATTTCGCCTTGCTCATTAGCTGGAACTTGACTTGAAATAACGGCTTGCATTGCAGGTCCAGCAATTCCTCCAAGACAATAAGGTATTAAAAATGCGAACATCATCCAGCTTTCAGTTGCTGTTGCAAAAAGAAACATCCCAACAGTATAAAGTGCCATTCCTACATAAATACTTTTTTCGTTTCCTAATTTTGGGTTTATAACACGTATCAAACCACCTTGAACTATTCCGACCAAAAGTCCGATAGCTCCAAGTGAAATTCCTACCATTTTTTCATCCCAGTTGAATTTGTACATCGTAAAATAACTCCAATTGCTATGAACAGCATGTGAAGCCGTGTAAAGCAAGAAAATAGAAACTACAAGCCCAATTAACTTTGGATATTTTTTCAAATTCATAAAAGCACCTATTGGATTAGCTCTTTTCAAACTAAACTCTCTTCGATTCTCTTTTGATAAAGATTCAGGTAAAATAAAATAACCGTAAAGGAAGTTCAACAAACATAAAACCGCTGCTGCATAAAACGGAACTCTCGAACCATATTGTCCTAAAAGTCCTCCGATTACTGGTCCGATGATGAATCCTAAACCAAAAGCTGCACCAATCATTCCGAAGTTTTTGGCTCTGTTTTCTGGTGTGCTGACGTCGGCAATATAGGCAGAAGCTGTTGTGATACTTGCGCCTGTAATACCTGCTATAATTCTTCCAATGAAAATCCATGTGATGGTTGGAGCAAAAGCTAACAATAAGTAATCCATTGAAAAGGCAAAAAGCGATATTAGAATTATTGGTCTTCTACCAAATTTATCACTTAAATTTCCAACTAATGGTGCAAAAACAAACTGTGTTATGGCATAAGCAAAAGTTAACCAACCACCAATTTTAGCCGCTTCACTAATATCTCCATGAATTAATTCTTTAATTAACTTAGGAATCACCGGAATAATAATTCCCCAACCTGTAATATCGATAAGCATGGTTATAAAAATAAAACCTATTGCTGCCGATTTTTTGTTTGATGCCATAAAAAGTATTGGTTAGTGAACGCAAATAAACGAAAAAATCCCAAACTCTAAATAGAATTTGGGATTTGTATTTGGAATTTATTTTAATTACAATTCTAATGCTTTTTTAGCATTTCCACCCATTAAATGTTCTACTGGGTTTTCTAATGCTTCTTTAACAGCCACAAGGAAACCAACTGACTCACGTCCGTCAATGATTCTGTGATCATAAGATAAAGCAACATACATTACTGGAGCGATAACTATTTGGCCGTTTTTAACGATAGCTCTATCAACAACATTGTGCATTCCTAAAATTCCTGATTGTGGAGGATTGATGATTGGTGTAGATAACATACTTCCAAAAACACCACCATTAGAAATAGTAAATGTTCCACCTGTCATTTCATCAACAGTAATTTGTCCGTCACGAGCACGAATTGCTAATCTTTTGATTTCAGCTTCAACACCACGGAAAGATAATGTTTCAGCATTTCTCATTACAGGAACCATTAATCCTTTTGGACCAGAAACCGCAACTGAAATATCACAGAAATCATAAGAAATTTTCTCTTGACCATCAATCATTGAGTTAACATCTGGGAATAATTGTAATGCTCTTGTAACCGCTTTTGTAAAGAACGACATAAATCCTAAACCTAATCCGTGTTTCTCTTTAAATGCATCTTTATATTCAGCTCTTAAAGCATAGATAGCTGTCATGTCAACTTCATTGAACGTAGTTAACATAGCTGTTTCATTTTTAGCAGAAACCAATCTTTCAGCTACTTTACGGCGTAACATTGATAATTTTGTTCTCTCAGAACCACGATTTCCAGTAGTTGGAGTTCCCATTGATGGTACTGCATTTACAGCATCATCTTTAGTGATTCTTCCACCTTTTCCTGTTCCAACGATTTCAGTTGGTTGGATATTTTTCTCGTCTAATATTTTTTTAGCCGCTGGTGAAGGCGTTTGTGTAGCGTATGTTTTTTCGGCAACTGGAGCCGCTTTTACCTCAGCTTTTGGAGCTTCTACAACTGGTTTCGCTTCTTCTTTTGCTGGTGCTGGAGCATCACCTGATGGTTTAGCTGCACTTGTGTCAATCAAACAAACAACCGCACCAACAGCAACCGCATCACCTTCTTCTGCTTTTAGGGTAATAATTCCGCTTGCTTCAGCAGGTAATTCAAGAGTTGCTTTGTCTGAATCTACTTCAGCAATTGCTTGGTCTTTTTCTACATAATCGCCATCTTTTACTAACCAAGTAGCAATTTCAACTTCTTTTATCGATTCGCCTGGTGAAGGCACTTTCATTTCTAAAATCATCCTTTTATAATTTTATATGTGTGTTATTATCTAAATAAATTTTTATCAAAAACCATTCTAATAGCATCGGCATGACGTCTTCTATCTCTAGTATGACTTCCTGCTGCTGGTGCTGCGTATGCTTTTAATGAAGCTAATCTCCAAGGCACTAAATCGAAATTCATCAACATATAGCTATAAGCACCCATGTTTTTAGGTTCTTCTTGTGCCCAAACATAATCGTCTGCGTTTGGATAACTAGCAATAATTGCTTTTAATTGTTCAACTGGTAATGGAAATAATTGCTCTACACGAACCAAAGCTACATCATTTCTTTCTAATTTTTCTCTTTCGGCAAGAATATCATAGTAGAATTTTCCGGTAACGAAAACAACTGTTTTTACTTTTTTCTTATCTACTGAATTGTCATCAATTGTTTCTTGAAATTGTCCGTTGTATAATTCTTCTTGTGTTGAAACACACAATGGATGACGCAACAAACTTTTTGGTGAAAAATGGATTAATGGTTTACGGAATTTCGTTTTCATTTGTCTTCTCAACAAGTGATAGAAATTGGCTGGCGTTGTACAATCAGCAACATACATATTATGACGTGCACAAAGTTGTAAATAACGTTCCATTCTAGCCGAAGAGTGTTCTGCTCCTTGACCTTCATAACCGTGAGGTAATAAAAGTACAATTCCGTTTTGGTTGTTCCATTTGTCTTCTCCACATGAAATGTATTGGTCAATCATGATTTGTGCACCATTAGAGAAATCTCCAAATTGTGCTTCCCATATAGTCAACGCATTCGGATTTGCTAAAGCATAACCATAATCAAAACCTAAAACTCCATATTCTGAAAGGAAAGAATTAAACACATTGAACTTCCCTTTTTTATCTTTTAGCGAATTTAAAAGTATTACTTCTTCTTCGCTATCTTCTACTTTTACAACAGCATGACGGTGAGAGAATGTTCCTCTTTCTACATCTTGTCCTGAAATTCTAACATCATAACCTTCTGTTAACAATGAACCATAAGCAAGTGATTCAGCTGTACCCCAATCGATAACATTGTTATCATACATTGTTTTTCTATCGGTGATAATTTTTGTGATTTTGCTTATGAACTTTTTATCTGATGGCAAAGTTGAAATTTCGTTGGCTATTTGATCTAATTTCTTTTTATCAAATTTAGTGTCAAATTTTTGCAACATCACATCATCAGAAACTTGTTCAAATCCTTTCCATTCGTCTTGCAAGAAAGGTTTGATAATCGTCAAATCTTTTTTACGTGATGCTTGTAGATTCTCATCTAATTTATCTTTGTATTCGTTTTCGATTTTTGTTATATAAGCTGCATCAACAATGCCAGCAGTAATCAATTTCTCTGCATAAATATCTCTTGGATTTCTATGTTTAGCAATGATTTTATATAAAACTGGTTGAGTGAAACGTGGTTCATCACCTTCGTTATGTCCATATTTTCTATATCCTAATAAATCGATAAATACATCGCGTCCAAATTGCATACGGAAATCTAAGGCAAACAACATAGCATGAACAACTGCTTCAGCATCATCTGCATTTACATGAAGTACTGGCGATAGTGTAACTTTTGCAACATCGGTACAATAAACTGACGAACGTGCATCTTGGTAATTGGTAGTAAATCCAACTTGATTGTTAATTACAATATGAATAGTTCCACCAGTTTTGTAACCATCTAATTGAGCCATTTGAACAATTTCGTAAACAATTCCTTGTCCGGCAACAGCTGCGTCACCATGAACTGCAATTGGTAAAACTTTAGAGAAATCGTCTGGCGTATATTTATCTTGTTTAGCACGCGCAATTCCTTCAATAACAGCACCAACTGTTTCAAGGTGTGAAGGATTTGGAGCTAAATTGATGTTGATTTTTTTACCCGATTTGGTTTTTCTTTCAGAAGTTAAACCTAAGTGGTATTTTACGTCACCATCAAAATATTCTTTATCGTAATCTTTTCCATCAAACTCTGAGAAAATATCTTGAGTAGCTTTTCCAAAAATGTTTGCTAAAATATTTAATCTTCCTCTGTGCGCCATTCCCATTACGAAATGTTCTACTCCTTTTTCAGCTGCTGATTCAATTAAAGCATCAAGAGCAGGAATAATACTTTCACCTCCTTCTAGAGAAAAACGTTTTTGACCAACGTACTTTGTATGAAGAAAATTTTCAAAAGAAACCGCTTCGTTTAGTTTTCCTAAAATGTGTTTCTTTTGGTCTCCATCAAAATTTGGAAGATTATCGTTTACATTTATTTTATTTTGAATCCATTGAATGACCTCTGGTTTTCTCATGTACATGTACTCAATACCAATATGTTGGCAGTACACATTTTTAAGATGAGTGATGATTTCCTTTAAAGTTTGAGGTTGCTGTCCAATCACTTTCGCAGCATCAAAAACGGTATTTAAATCTGCATCTGAAAGTCCAAAATTTACCAAATCTAAATTTGGTTCATAAGTTCTTCTTTCTCTAACAGGGTTTGTTTCTGTAAAAAGGTGACCACGTGTTCTGTAACCATCAATTAATTTAAGAACATTAAATTCTTTTTGAAGTTTTTCAGAAGCTTGTCCGTTATCTATAGAAGTTGCAGCATAATTGGCTACATATTCGCCTGCGTTTTCTTCGTTGAAAGTTGCCATTCCAAAGTCAAAACCTTGAAAGAAGGCACGCCAACTTGGTTCAACACTATCAGGATTTACCAGATATTGGTCGTATAATTGTGCGAAAAATTCGGTGTGAGCTGCGTTTAAGAAGGAAAATCTATCCATGTTTTAAGATAAAATAATCGTTGTGTTAAAAAAATTTATGCAAAAGTAAAATATTTATAACAATCTTTCAATGTTTTTACTACTTTTATGTCGCTAATTAACTATATATACATGTATGAAAAAGAATGCCTTACATAATTTAACAAAAAGATTAACATTTCTATTTTTTATTGCGTTAAGTTTTACCATTTCGGCGCAAGAAACCCCAGAAAAAACTCAAAAAAGTGAGTTTTGGAGTAAAGTACAATTTGGAGGTGGATTAGGACTTGGATTTGGTTCAGGTTTTACTAACATTGCTGTTTCTCCTACAGCTGTATATAACGTAAACCAGTATGTTTCTGTAGGTGCAGGATTGCAATATAGCTTTTTAAAACAAAGTGATTTTTACTCCTCTCACATGTATGGCGGAAGTGTAATTGCCTTGTTCAATCCAATTGAAGAAATTCAATTATCTACCGAATTAGAGCAATTAAGAGTAAATGTAGATTTAGTAGGTTCTAATAGTAATTCGGCTGATTTTTGGAATACAGGTTTATTTGTTGGAGCTGGCTATCGCATGGATAATGTAACCATAGGCGTTCGATACAATGTTTTGTTCAGTAATGATAAAAACGTGTATGCAGACGCTTTAATGCCTTTTGTCAGAGTATTTTTCTAATATTTACTTCTAAACCAAACTTTCATCCATTCGCGTTTTAAAATTAAAAACGAGACTTGTTCGGAAAGTTCCATAATATCGGAACCATCTAATTTTTTTACTTGATCTTCGGGAACATCAACTATATAAAGTAAACTTAAATATTCGGCAAATTTGTATTGAATTAAACGGTAAATTTTTTCGTGAAGTTGAATTTTAAGTTCATCAGGTTTAGTGCTTGGATGAAAATCTACAGGTTCATTTGCAAAATTGAAATCTTTATTTAATTGCTCAATAAGTTTTTGGTACAAATTCTCTTTTTCTGCCTCAGAAAGTAGGTGATCTGTTGATATAGGAGCTATAAAACTAGACATTTCTATTCATTAAGTTTTCACCAAATGCTTTTAACATTTGTTTTTTATCACTAGAAATATTCATTTTTTCTAAGGTTTCAAATGCTTTAAAAGTGTATTCTTGAATGGCTTTTTGAGTTGCTTCTGAAGCTTTAGTTTGATTAAAAATTGATTTTACTGATTCAATTTTATCCGAATTATCACTTGGTTGAATCGAAAATAAATGTGTTAATTGCTCTTTTTCATCAGCATTAGAAAACTCCATTGCTTTCAAATACAAATACGTTTTTTTATTTTCAATAATATCACCACCAACTTGTTTTCCAAAAGTTTCAGGATCACCAAAAGCATCTAAATAATCATCTTGTAATTGAAAAGCTATTCCTAAATTCAAACCAAAATCATAAATCAAATTGGCGTTTTCTTCAGATGTTTCTGCTACAATTGCACCCATTTTCATGGCAGCACCAACCAAAACAGCTGTTTTGTATTCAATCATTTTTAGATATTCAGGAATGGTAACATCTTCTCTAGTTTCAAAATCGACGTCATATTGTTGTCCTTCGCAAACTTCAAGAGCTGTTTTGCTGAACAATTTTGCTAATTCTCTAAAAATCTTTGGTTCATATTCTTCAAAATGCTGATAAGCTAAAATCAACATTGCATCACCAGAAAGAATTCCGGTATTAACGTCCCATTTTTCGTGAACCGTCTCATTTCCTCTTCTCAATGGAGCATCATCCATAATATCATCATGAACCAATGAGAAATTGTGAAAAACCTCAATTGCTGTTGCTGCTGCCAATGCTTTTTTACAATCAACATCAAAAACCTCTGTAGCCATTAATGTTAAAATTGGTCGCATTCTTTTTCCACCTAAATGAAGAATATATTCAATAGGTTCATAAAGATTTTTAGGTTCTTTATTTAAATGCAATTCTGTGAAATATACTGAAATAAGTTCTTGATAGTGAGAAAGTGCGTGCATTAATTCTGAGTTTGATTTTTAATGTTTCAGGATTACAAAAGTAAGTCAAAAAAACTTTAATGAGTAAAACCTACTCTTTATCAAATGTTAAATTTATGTAAATACTATGGAAACTATTTTTGTATTCAAAGTTTCCAACGTACATTTGCAATCGAAATTTAGAAGAAAAATGAAAGAAAAAATCATCAAAAAAGCAACAGACATGTTCCTGAAACTTGGTTTCAAGAGTGTTACTATGGATGATATTGCTTGTGAAATGTGCATTTCTAAAAAAACAATTTACAAATATTTTAGCAACAAAGAGAAATTAATTGAAGAAGGAACTGAAGTTATTCATCAAAAAATTCATTCGTTAATGGACGAAGTTGTTAGCAAAAATTTTAATGCCATTGAAGAAAATTTTGAAATCAGAAAAATGTTTAAAGAAATGTTTCAATCTTTTGATCATTCACCAGCGTATCAATTGAAAAAACATTATCCTGAAATTTATGAAAAAATGATGGCTAATGAAATTGAAGATTGCAATAAAATGTTTTCTCAAAATATTGTAAAAGGAATTCAACAAGGACTTTACAGGCAAGAAACAGATGTTGAATCGGCTACTAAGTTCTATTACACGCTTATTTTTTCTATAAACGAAAACACACAATTAGAAAGCGATGCCTACAAACTAGAAGGAAAAGCATTAGAATATCACACAAGAGCCATCGCAACACCAAAAGGAATAATAGAATTAGAAAAACAATTAATAAACTACATATAATCATCAATCCATGAAAAACAAAATCATTCTAACCTTACTTTTCTTTGCTTCAATTTTGCAAGCACAAGAACAAAAAGAGAGTTACTCATTCTCTTTGAAACAAGCAATTGAACATGCCATTCAAAACAATTATTCTGTTTTAAATGCTAATAGAGACATTGAAGCTGCAAAACAAAAAAAATGGGAAACTACTACAATAGGTTTACCTCAAATTAATGGAGCTGTTGGCTATCAAAATAATTTTAAATTACAAACCAATATTATTGATTTTGGTGGTGTTCCAACAGCATTAACTTTTGGAACAAAGCACAATATGAATGCTTCTGCAACATTGAGTCAATTAATTTTTGATGGCTCTTATTTGGTAGGATTGCAATCAGCAAAAACCTATTTGAAAATATCTGAAAACGCAAAAGTAAAAACTGCACAAGAAATAAAAGAAATAGTAATCAATTCCTATGGAAATGTTCTGTTGGCAGATGAAAGTATTTTGATTCTTCAAAAAAACAAAGGTATTTTAGAAAAAACACTTTCCGACACTAAAGAAATCTACAAAAACGGACTGATTGAAGAAGAAAATGTGGAGCAATTACAAATCACATTGTCATCAATAAACAGTTCGCTTGAAAATGTAAAGCGTCAAAAAACAATTGCAAATGATATGATGAAATTGTTATTAGGAATTAACTTAGATAAAGAATTAAAACTTACGGATAAGTTAGACAACCTAACACAATCGAATGTTGACTTAGCTATTTTAAAAGAAGAATTTAATGTTACAAATAACATTGATTATCAAATAGGTCAAAATCTTCAGACTAGTAAGGAATTACTTTTAAAGTTAGAAAAAAGCAAAGCTTTACCTTCTCTAGGAGCTGCGGTAAATTTTGGTTATAATTCTTTTGGAAACGAATTCAATTTTTTAAATCAAGATCAAAAATGGTTTAATTATTCTAACCTTGGTATTAATTTAAACGTTCCTATTTTTAGTAGTTTCGGAAGAAGTTCTAGAACACAACAAGCAAAAATTGCTTTAGAACAATCTAAAACGCAATTAACAGAAACAGAGCAAAAATTAAAATTACAATTTGAAAAAGCTAAAAGCGATTACGAATTTAGTTTAGAACAATTGACAACATCTAAAAACAATTTGAATTTGGCAGAACGAATTGAAAATAAAAACCAAATCAAATTTACAGAAGGTTTAGCTAGTAGTTTCGATTTAACAAAAGCTCAAGAACAATTATACTCTGCTCAACAAAATTATCTTCAAGCAATGCTTGATGTAATCAATAAAAAAGCAACTTTAGAAAAATTAATAAACAAAAACTAATCCCAAAATAATATGAAATCGACGATTCACGAATTCCAAAAAATAAAAGTCATGAGTAAAAAAATACTTTTAATCGCTATAATATCTTTATCGATATTGTCTTGCTCAAAAAAAGAAAATGCTACAACTGTTGATGAATTAATTAAAGCCGGAAATGTAAAAGATCTTCAAACTAAAAAAGGTCTTATTCAAGCTGATTTAGCAAAAATTGATGAAGCTCTTTCAAAATTAGTAGAAGTTAAAAACCAAGAAGCTTTAGTTTCTGTTTTATCAGTAAAAGATACTACTTTTAGTCACTATCTAGAAATTCAAGGAAGCGTAAATACAAAAGAAAACATCCTTGTTCAACCAGAATTCAGCGGAAATCTTACTTCATTAACTGTAAAAGCAGGACAAAGAGTTTCTAAAGGACAAATTCTTGGTAGAGTTGATGATGCAGGTATGAGTCAACAATTAGCAAGTTTGGAAAACCAATACGCATTGGCAAAAACATCATTTGAAAGACAAAAAAATCTTTGGGATAAAAAAATTGGCTCTGAAATTCAATTTCTTCAAGCTCAAACTCAAATGGTTTCTGCTCAAAAAGCCGTTGCACAAATGAGAGCTCAAGTATCTAAAACATTAATTCGCGCTCCTTTTTCAGGAACAATTGACGAAGTTTTTGTAGAAAAAGGGCAAATTGTTTCGCCAAGTCCACAAGGTTTGATGAGAATAATAAATCTTGGAAACATGTATGTTTCAACATCTGTTCCTGAAACCTATATCGGAAAACTAAAAGTTGGTACCGAAGTTGATGTTTTCTTAACTTCTTTAGGCAAAACTTACAAAGGAAGAGTGCGTCAAGTAGGTAATTATTTAAATCCAAATAACAGAAGTTTCGGAATTGAAGTAAGTGTACCAAATCCAGAAAACTTATTGCGTCCAAATCAAGTTGCAAAACTAAAAATCATTGATTATACCAATAAAAATTCGATTGTAGTTCCAAGCAATGTTATTCAAGAAGATGGAACAGGAAACAAATTTGTTTTCACAGTAACTAACTCTAATGGAAAAACCGGAACTGCTAAAAAAGTACTTGTAAAAGTTGGGAAATCTTCTGATAATGTAACCGAAATTGTAAGCGGATTATCAGCAAATGACATCATTGTAATCGAAGGTGTAAATACTATTGCAGACGGAATGAAACTTAATTTCTAAATGTAAAATAATTGTCAGTTTTCTGTTGTCGGTTCTAAACCGACAACTGATAACCGACAACCAACAACAAAATATATGAGTCACACAAATAAAGAATTCAGTATATCAAGTTGGGCAGTTGACAATCGAGTTACTGTTTACATCTTGACCTTATTAATCGTTGTTACAGGTGTAATTGCCTACGTAACAATGCCTCGTGAAGATTTTCCAGAAATCATCGAGAACAAAGTATACATTTCGTCTGTTTTCCCAGGAAACTCTGCCGAAGATGTTGAAAAATTAGTAATTAAACCGCTTGAAAAGGAGTTTAAAAACATTTCAGGAGTAGAAAAAATTACGTCTAGTTCGTTTCAAGATTATGGTATGATTATCGTTGAATTTGCCGATAAAGTAAGCATTGAAGATGCTAAAACGAAAATCAAAGATAAAGTCGATTTTTCTAAAGCAGATACAGATTGGCCAAATCTTGACAACGGAAGCAAAGTAGAACCAAACGTATTTGAACTTAACATTTCGGAAGAGGTGCCAATTTTAAATATCAATTTGCAAGGGAATTATACTACACAACAACTTAAAAAATATGGCGAATTGCTTCAAGATGATATTGAAGAAATCCCAGAAGTTAAAAAAGTAGATATTCTTGGTGTCGATGATAAAGAAGTAGAAATCGCTGTAGATATTTTCAAAATGACAGCAGCGCAAGTTTCGTTTGACGAAATTCAAAATGCTGTAAAATATGAAAACATGACACTTTCGGGTGGAAATTTAGTTTCTCAAGGTTCTAGAAATAACATCAGAATTGTTGGTGAAATAAAAGATCCTAAAGAATTAGAAAATATTATAATCAAATCTTATGGTGGCGCTGTTTATCTAAAAGATATTGCAACAATCAGTTTCAAGGAAAAAGAAAAAACTACTTACGCTCGTGAAAAAGGAACTGAAGTGGTGATGTTGAATGTGAAAAAACGTTCTAATCAAAACATGATTTCTGCTATTGAACAAGTAAAAGAAAAACTAGAAAAAGCAGAAAATTCTTATTTGCCATCCAACTTAAAACTAACACTTTCAAACGATCAATCATCAAGAGTTGAACACCAAGTTAGCGAATTATCAAACCACATTATTTTTGGTATTGTGTTAGTAATGATTGTGCTAATGTTTACAATGGGATTACGAAATTCACTTTTCGTTGGAGCAGCAATTCCACTCTCAATGTTGATGGCGTTTAGTATTCTTTCCATGTTTGGATTGACCTTAAACACCATGGTTCTTTTCGGATTAGTAATGGGATTAGGAATGCTTGTTGATGACGGAATCGTAGTTGTAGACAACGTTTTTGCTAACATGAAAAAAGGAATGGATAGAGTTACCGCTTCCAAAGTTGGTATTGGCGAAATCGCTTGGCCTGTTATATCCTCAACTGCTACAACTCTTATGGCGTTTTTACCATTTGCATTGTGGCCAGGAACAATGGGTAAATTCATGAAATATTTCCCAATCACATTAACAGTTACACTTACCGCTTCATTATTTGTGGCAATGGTTGTAAATGCTGCCATGACTGGTGGTTCAATGGCTATTGAAGATAAAAATGTTTCTAAAAAATCAGCTAAATTATATACTATTATATTTAGTGTTCTTGGTATTGTTTTTGTCATTTTAGGACATTTAACAAATTCTACTTTTGCAAAAGCAATCGGCCATTTAGCTATAATTTCTCTTGGATTAATGTGGTTGTATAAACTAAAATTATACCAATGGACTCAGGACTTTCAGCATAACTTTTTTCCAAAAATGGAAGATAAGTACAAGAATTTCTTGGCTAAGATATTGACAGGGAAAAGAGCTTGGTTTGCTTTAGCTGGAATTATTGGTTTGTTATTTTTCTCATTCATTCTACTTGGAATTTTCCCAAGAAAAGTATTGTTTTTTCCAGAAAATACTCCAAATCAAGTAATCACTTATATTGAATATCCGCAAGGAACTGACATTCAAAAAACCAATAAAGCAACATTATTTGTTGAAAAACAAGTAATTGAAATTTTGAGTAAATATGTTGATGAAACTACTAAAGAAAACTTTTTGGCAGAATCAATTGTTTCTCAAGTTGGTGTTGGTGCAGGAAATCCAAATGTTGACGCAGGTTCAGCATCGGAAACACCTTTTAAAGGAAAAGTTACAGTGAATTTCTCCGAATTCAAATTCCGTCAAGGCATTGACACCAATGTTATTTTAGAAGAAATTCGTGCCAAAGTAAAAGGTATCGCAGGCGCAACTGTTACGGTTGAAAAAGATTCAAATGGTCCACCAGCAGGTTATCCAATTAGTATTCAACTTACAGGAACTGACTATGATTTGATGCTAAAAGAAGCCGACAAAATGATTGCTTTTATTGATGCCAAAAACATCCCAGGAATTGAACGTTTGGCTATTGATGTAAACAAAGAAAGTCCAGAATTGGAAGTAAAAGTCGATAGAGTTAGCGCAGGAAGTTTAGGTGTTTCAACAGGACAATTAGGATTTAATTTACGTCGTTCTGTTTATGGTCAAGAAATCTCTACTTATAAAGAAGGTGATGACGATTATAATATCACGATGCGTATGCAAGAAGATCAACGTAAAAACGAAAATGTATTGTTCAATCAATCATTAACGTTCAGAAATCAGAACAATGGTCAGATGATGCAAGTGCCAATTTCGGCTGTTTCTCAAACAGAAAAAACGACTACTTACAACCAAATCAAAAGAAAAAACCAAAAGCGAATCATGACGGTTTATTCTAATGTTTTGACCGGTTTTAATGGTGACGAAATTACAAAGCAAATACAGGCTGAATTAAAAGGATATGAATTACCAAAAACAGTAACCTATTCGTTTTCTGGAGTTCAAGAAGAACAAGGAAAGAATCAAAGTTTCTTGATGTACGCACTGTTTTTAGCGTTGGCAGGAATCACAATTATTATTGTTTTACAATTTAATTCGGTTTCAAAAACAATGGTAATTTTGTTTACAGTTATCTTGAGTTTTAGTGGTGTTTTCTATGGCTATGTAATTGCAAATATGGATTTCGTAATTCTAATGACGATGATGGGAATCATTTCTCTTGCCGGAATTGTGGTGAAAAACGGAATTGTATTAATGGACTTCTTCGTCTTATTATTAGATAAAAAAGTTGCCGAAAAACATCTAAATAGCCACGATGATTTATCGTTAGAAGAAATAAAAGAAGTAATCATCGAATCAGGAAAATCACGTTTACGTCCAGTTTTATTGACTGCTTTAACTGCGGTTCTTGGATTAATTCCGTTGGCAATTGGATTGAACTTTGACTTCTTTTCACTTATTACTGATTTGAATCCACATATATTTATTGGTGGAGATAACGTAATGTTTTGGGGACCATTAGCATGGACAATAATCTTCGGATTAACCTATGCAACTGTCTTAACTTTAATTATGGTTCCAGTAATGTTCTACTTAGTAAAACGAGTAAAATATAGACTGAGAGACAGAAGAGAATCTAGAAGAATTGCAACTGAAGATTAATAAAATTGTTGTTTAAACAAAAAAGCTCCGAATATTCTTCGGAGCTTTTTATTTTGTACTAAATCTAAACTATTTTAAAAGTGCATCAAGTTGCTCTTGTAATTTAGGATTTGATGGTCTATCAGCATCAGCATTAACCACTTTTCCAGTTGGATCGATTAAAATAAATCTTGGAATAGAATTAATTCCAAATGCTTTAATAAAAGCAGACATCCAGTTTTTATCAGCATACAATTGGATTCCACCAAGTTGTTTTTCAACTACAAACTTTTTCCACTTTTCATAATCTTTTTGCTCATCAACAGAAATACTTACAAAAGCAATTTTTTTATCATGATATTTCTCTTCAATTTTTTGCAAAGATGGAATTTCTGCACGACAAGGTCCACACCAAGTAGCCCAAACATCAATGTAAACATATTTTCCTCTCAAGTCTTCTAACTTGGTTTTTCCACCAGCATGGTTTTCATAATCAAAAGATGGTGCTTGTGTGTTGTTTAATTTTTGTTGTTTTAATTTCTCTCCAAAATACATCTTCATTTGAAACATTTCTGTTTCCATTGCTTTTTTCTGAAGTGCAACAAAATTTGCATCCAATTTTGCAGCATCCAATTTAGCAATATCAGCTTTTTGCTTTTCTGTAATTTTAGCAGTAAATTCTTCCATAGTTTTAGCAGCAAAAAGACTTTCTGCATCAAACTTACTTTCACTCAATATTTTTTGAGCTAAATAATTATTCTCAGCTGCTCCTTTTCCAGAATATACAATTGACTCATCAAAATTCTGTGCATCCATTTTCATTTTTAAGTCAAAACCATTTTTCAAAAATAGTTCAGTATATTCAGCTCCATCAAACAATTGATACATTCCTTCTTTAATTTCAAATGACGAACTAAAATGTCCATCACCTTCTACTTTAATTTCTTTAACAATTATTCTATTGTTTTTAATAAAAAGTATATCGCCATTTCTGTGAGCAACATCTGCTTCAAACTTTACAACATTATCTTGCCCAAAGCTTATATTTGATAACACAAGCGCAAATAAAAAGATTCCAAATTTTTTCATATTATTAATTTTAATTTAAGTAAAACCAAATGTAGTTAAATTTATTTACCATCAATTATTCATTATGAAAATATTTAGTGTTTATTTCGGTTGAAGTTTTTTACTTTTGCACCCAAGACCAAAGGTCGAATTGTTATTTATAAAAAAATTTTATTCCAAATGTATAGAAGTCATAATTGTGGTGAGTTGAACGCCTCACATATTAATCAAGAAGTTACACTTGCTGGTTGGGTACAAAAATCAAGAGATAAGGGATTCATGAATTGGGTTGATTTACGCGACCGTTATGGAATTACACAATTATTATTTGACGAAAGTCGTTCAGAAAAATCAGTTTTCGAATTGGCTAAAACCCTTGGAAGAGAATTTGTAGTTCAAGTAAAAGGAACTGTAATTGAGCGTGAAGCCAAAAATAAAAATATTGCAACAGGTGAAATTGAAATTCTTGTAAAAGAAATGACGATTCTAAATGCAGCATTAACACCACCTTTCACTATTGAAGATGAAACAGACGGTGGTGAAGACATTAGAATGAAATACCGTTACTTGGATATTCGTAGAAATCCAGTTAAAAACAGCTTGTTATTCCGTCATAAAGTGGCTCAAGCCGTTAGAAATTACCTTTCTGATTTAGATTTTTGTGAAGTTGAAACTCCTTATTTAATCAAATCAACTCCAGAAGGAGCAAGAGATTTCGTAGTTCCAAGTAGAATGAATGAAGGTCAGTTTTATGCCTTGCCTCAATCGCCTCAAACATTCAAACAACTTTTGATGGTTGGTGGAATGGATAAATATTTTCAAATTGTAAAATGTTTCCGTGACGAAGATTTACGTGCCGACAGACAGCCTGAGTTTACGCAAATCGATTGCGAAATGGCATTTGTAGAACAAGAAGATATTCTAAATGTTTTTGAAGGATTAACGCGTCATTTACTAAAAGAAATAAAAGGCATTGAAGTAGAAAAATTCCCAAGAATTACCTACGATTATGCAATGAAAACTTATGGTAATGACAAACCAGACATTCGTTTTGACATGAAATTTGGTGAGTTAAATGAAGTAGCGCAACACAAAGATTTTCCTGTTTTTAATGCAGCAGAATTAGTTGTTGGAATTGCAGCTCCAAATTGTGCAACTTATACTCGTAAAGAAATCGATGCTTTAATTGACTGGGTAAAACGTCCACAAGTTGGTGCATCAGGAATGGTTTATGTAAAATGTGAAGCCGATGGAACTTACAAATCATCTGTAGATAAATTTTACGATCAAGAAGATTTGAAAAAATGGGCTGAGATTACTGGTGCAAAAGCTGGTGATATGATTTTTGTACTTTCTGGTCCAGCTGATAAAACTCGTGCTCAACTTTCTGCTTTAAGAATGGAATTAGCAACAAGATTAGGATTGAGAAATCCAGCTGAATTTGCTCCATTATGGGTTGTTGATTTCCCATTATTAGAATTAGACGAAGAATCTGGAAGATGGCATGCAATGCACCATCCATTTACTTCGCCAAAACCTGAAGACATGGAATTGTTAGCAACAAATCCAGGAAAAGTTCGCGCAAATGCTTATGATATGGTTTTGAACGGAAACGAAATTGGTGGTGGTTCTATTAGAATTCACGATAAAGCAACCCAACAATTAATGTTCAAATATTTAGGATTTACAGAAGAAGAAGCTCGTAATCAGTTTGGATTTTTAATGGATGCATTTCAATTTGGAGCACCACCACATGGAGGTTTAGCCTTTGGATTGGATAGATTAGTAGCAATTTTGGGTGGACAAGAAACCATTCGTGATTTTATCGCCTTCCCAAAAAACAATTCAGGAAGAGATGTTATGATTGATGCACCATCTGTAATTGATGACGCACAATTAAATGAATTACATATAAAAGTTGATTTAAAGTAATTTATATCAAATTCTCAAATATTCTAAAAGCAACTATTTAAAAATTTATAAATAGTTGCTTTTTTTATTGCAAAATTTAGAATTTTTCAAATATTACACTGAAAATCATTCAATTATAATTTTAAATTATTGTAAATTTTTTAAACTTTTATTTAATTTTTGTTTGCTATGTCATAAATAAGTATATCTTTGACCATTATTAATTTTTTTTACATTACAAAATGCGCACAGGTACAGTTAAATTTTTCAATGAGTCAAAAGGTTACGGATTCATTACAGATGATGAAAATGGAAAAGACATTTTCGTTCACGCTACAGGTATTAAAGCTGAAAACTTAAACGAAGGAGACAAAGTTTCTTACGAAGAAGAAGAAGGAAGAAAAGGTAAAGTAGCTGCTCAAGTAGTAGTTATCGAAGACTAATATATATTATTTTTTGATTGCCTAAATGGTCAAACGCTCTGAAATTTTTAGAGCGTTTTTTTGTTTTCATAAATATTATTTAGAATAGGTTTAAATAAACGTTTTTAACGCATAAATAACAAACGTTTATCTAATGATTTTTGAGAATTAAATAATGCAATGTATATTTGTGGCTATTTTACAAATACTAACTTTTAGAGACATGCAATCTACTCAAATTGATTATTTACCAATCTTAATGCAAGCTGGACTAGCAATAGGATTTGTTGTCGCAACAATTATTGGTTCTAGTTTCCTTGGACCAAAAAGACATTCTAAAAACAAAGATAAAAACTTCGAGTGCGGTATTGAATCCGTAGGAAATGCGCGTATTCCGTTTTCTGTAAAATATTTTCTTGTTGCAATTCTTTTCGTGCTTTTCGATGTAGAGGTAATTTTCTTATATCCTTGGGCAGTAAATTTTAGAGAATTAGGAGTGGATGGAATGATCAAAATGGTTATTTTCATGTTGTTACTTTTAGTTGGTTTCTTCTACATAATCAAGAAGAAAGCATTAGAGTGGGAATAGATTAATTACGAATTATAAATTACGAATTATAAATGAGTGATTCTAAAACAAAAATGGTTGCTCCACCAGAAGGAGTAACAGGTGAAGGTTTCTTCGCTACTAAATTAAACGACGTTGTTGGATTAGCAAGAGCTAATTCTCTTTGGCCTTTACCATTTGCAACTTCTTGTTGTGGAATTGAGTTCATGGCTACAATGGCATCACATTACGATTTAGCGCGTTTCGGTTCAGAAAGAGTAAGTTTTTCTCCGCGACAAGCCGATATGCTAATGGTAATGGGAACAATTTCTAAAAAAATGGCACCTATTTTACGCCAAGTTTACGAACAAATGTCTGAACCTCGTTGGGTAATTTCTGTTGGTGCTTGTGCATGTTCAGGTGGAGTTTTCGATACGTATTCAGTTTTACAAGGAATTGACAAAGTAATTCCAGTAGATGTTTATGTACCAGGTTGTCCTCCAAGACCAGAACAAATTGTTGATGGCGTAATGCAATTACAAGAATTAGTGAAGAATGAATCTGTTCGCAGAAGAAATTCTCCAGAATATAAAGAATTATTAGCTTCTTACAACCTATAATATGGCTTTAGAAACGGCATACATACAAGAAAAAATGACTCAAAAATTTGGAAACAAAGTTTTGAATTTTTCTATGAGTCGAGATGTTTTTTCATTCGAAGCTACTTCAGATGCTATCTACGAAGTAATTAGAACTTTAAAAACAGAAGAGGATTTAAATTTTCACTTCTTAACCGATTTATGTGGGGTTCACTATCCAGATAATGATGAAAATCATCAATTTGCAGTAGTGTATCATCTTCACAATTGGGTTGAAAATGTTAGAATAAGAATAACAACTTATCTTAATGGTGAAAATCCTGAAGTTCATTCAATGACCGATTTATTTCTTTGCACCAATTGGATGGAAAGAGAAACGTACGATTTCTACGGAATTAATTTTATTGGTCATCCACAATTGAAACGTATTTTGAATATGGATGAAATGGTGTCTTTCCCAATGCGAAAAGAATTCCCAATGGAAGATAGCGGTAGAACAGATAAAGACGATCGTTTCTTTGGAAGAACGGCACAAAAAATATAAAACAAAATAAATAATTCAACATTATAAAATGTCAGACTTATTATTATTACCAGAGCATCGATATGCCAAAGTTATTGAACAAACTCGCAACGAAGACGGTAGCGAACTTTCAATATTAAATCTTGGTCCAACGCATCCAGCAACACATGGTATTTTTCAAAATATCTTGCTTATGGATGGTGAAAAAATTCTTGATGCAGAACCAACCATTGGATACATTCATCGTGCTTTTGAAAAAATTGCCGAAAATCGTCCTTTTTATCAAGTAAACGTTTTAACAGATAGAATGAACTACTGTTCTTCTCCTATTAACAACATGGCTTGGTGGATGACTGTTGAAAAATTACTAGAAATTGAAGTTCCTAAACGTGCTCAATATTTAAGAGTCATCGTAATGGAATTAGCTCGTATAACAGATCACTTAATCTGTAATTCGATTCTTGGAGTTGATACAGGAGCTTATACAGGTTTCCTTTATGTATTCCAATTTAGAGAAAAAGTATACGAAATCTACGAAGAAATTTGTGGAGCTCGTCTTACAACAAATATGGGTAGAATCGGTGGTTTCGAAAGAGATTGGTCAGAAGCTGCCTTCAAAAAATTAGACACTTTTTTAACAGATTTCCCAGTTGCTTGGAAAGAATTTGAAAACCTTTTCGAAAGAAACAGAATTTTCATCGACAGAACTGTTAATGTCGGACCAATCACTGCTGAAAAAGCAATGCAATATGGTTTAACTGGACCTAATTTACGTGCTGCCGGAATTGATTATGACGTTAGAAAAGCACAACCTTATTCTTCTTATGAAGATTTTGAATTTGATGTTCCTGTAGGAAAATCAGGTGATACTTACGATAGATTTTGTGTTAGAAATGCCGAAGTTTGGGAAAGTTTAAGCATCATCAAACAAGCCTTAGCTAAATTACCGGAAGGTCCAATTCACGCTGATGTTCCAGATTATTATTTACCTCCAAAAGAAGATGTTTACCATAATATGGAAAGCTTAATTTATCACTTTAAAATTGTGATGGGTGAAGTTCCAGTTCCAGTGGCAGAAATCTATCATCCTGTAGAAGGCGGAAACGGAGAATTAGGATTTTATTTAATAACTGACGGAAGTAGAACACCATACAGATTACACTTTAGAAGACCTTGCTTTATTTATTACCAAGCTTACACTGAAATGATTAAAGGCGGAATGTTATCAGATGCCATCGTAATATTATCAAGTTTAAATGTAATTGCAGGAGAATTAGACGCATAAGAAGAAAGATTGCAGAATGCAGATTTTAGATAACAGATTGAAAAATCCTAAATCCTAAATCCTATATCGTAAATCTAAAATTAAAAAATGGAAAGATCACATATAAAACAAGAGATAAACATAACTGAATCATTGATGAACCGTATCAATGAACTAATCAGTCATTATCCTGAAGGTAAACAAAAATCGGCTTTACTTCCAGTTTTGCACGAAGTTCAAGATGCTCACGACAATTGGTTGAGTATTGAATTGCAAAACAAAGTTGCTGAAATTTTACAAATCCAAAATATTGAAGTGTACGAAGTTGTAACTTTTTACACGATGTTCAACCAACGTCCAATTGGAAAATACATGTTTGAATTCTGTCAAACTTCTCCTTGTTGTCAAAACGGAGTAGAAGATTTGATGGATTACACTTGTTCGAAATTGGGTGTAAAAGTTGGCGAACCAACAGCTGATGGTTTATTTGAAGTTCGCGGAGTTGAATGTCTTGGTGCTTGTGGATATGCGCCAATGATGCAATTGGGTGATTTCTACCAAGAGCATTTAACAAAAGAAAAAATCGATCAGTTAGTGTCTGATTGTAAAGACGGAAAAATCACTTTACACGATAAATAGTATCATGGGAAGAAAAATATTATTAGACAAAATAAACGTTCCGGGAATTAAAACTTATGAAGTATATCGTCGTGAAGGCGGTTACGCATCAGTAGAAAAAGCCTTGAAGAAAATGACTCCAGATGAAGTTGTTGAAGAAGTAAAAACTTCTGGACTTCGTGGTCGTGGTGGTGCAGGATTTCCAGCTGGAATGAAATGGAGTTTTATCGATAAAAAATCAGGTAATCCAAGACATTTAGTTTGTAACGCTGACGAATCAGAGCCAGGAACTTTCAAAGACCGTTACTTAATGGAGTACATTCCTCACCTATTAATTGAAGGAATGATTACATCAAGTTACGCGCTTGGTGCAAACTTATCCTACATCTACATTCGTGGAGAATACATGTGGGTTTACAAAATTTTAGAAAGAGCCATCGCCGAAGCAAAAGCTGCTGGTTGGTTGGGTAAAAATATATTAGGTTCAGGCTATGATTTAGAGCTTTTTGTTCAAATTGGTGGTGGAGCTTATATCTGCGGAGAAGAAACTGCATTGATTGAAAGTCTAGAAGGCAAACGTGGGAATCCAAGATTGAAACCACCATTTCCTGCTGTAAAAGGTCTTTGGCAAAATCCAACCGTAGTAAATAATGTAGAAACAATTGCTGCTGTGCCTTGGATTGTAAATAATTCTGGTGCTGATTATGCTGCTATTGGAATTGGTCGTTCTACTGGAACCAAATTAATTTCAGCATCTGGAAACATAAAAAATCAAGGTGTTTTCGAAATTGAATTGGGTGTTTCTGTTTACGAATTCATGAATTCTGATGAATATTGTGGTGGAATGCAAACTGACAGACCATTAAAAGCACTAGTTCCTGGAGGAAGTTCGGTGCCAATTTTACCAGCCAATTTAATTTACAAAACTGCCGCTGGTGAAGACAGATTGATGACTTACGAAAGTTTATCTGATGGTGGATTCGCAACTGGTTCTATGTTAGGTTCTGGAGGATTTATTGTTTATGATGATAGAGCATGTATCGTTCGTAATACTTGGAATTTTTCAAGATTTTATCACCATGAATCGTGCGGTCAATGTACGCCATGCCGTGAAGGAACTGGTTGGTTAGAAAAAGTTTTATGGAGAATAGAAAACGGACAAGGACGCGAAGAAGACATAGAATTATTATGGAGTATTCAATCTAAAATTGAAGGAAATACAATTTGTCCACTAGGTGACGCGGCTTCATGGCCAGTTGCTGCGGCAATTCGTCATTTTAGAGATGAATTTGAATACCATATTCGTTTCCCAGAAAAAGTAAAAAATAGAGATCATTTTGTGAATGAGCCATTTGAAAAAGTGAAACATTTAGTAGCAAAACAAGAAATATAATTTAAAAGTACGAAGTTAGAAGTTGGAAGTACAAAGTGGAAACACTTAAACTTTTAAACTTTTAAACTTTTAAAAAAATTTACAATGAAAGTAACCATAGACGGTCAAGAAATAGAAGTAGAAGCAGGAACAACAATCCTTCAGGCTGCTCGTATGATTGGTGGAGAATCCGTTCCGCCAGCCATGTGTTATTATTCTAAACTAAAAGGAACTGGTGGAAAATGCCGTTGTTGTTTAGTTGACGTTACAAAAGGTAGTGAGGCTGATCCAAGACCAATGCCAAAATTAGTAGCATCTTGTGTTACTGGTTGTCAAGACGGAATGGAAGTAGCCAGCAAATCTTCTGAAAGAGTAACCGAAGCTAGAAAAGCAGTAACAGAATTCCTTTTGATAAATCACCCATTAGATTGTCCAGTTTGTGATCAAGCAGGAGAATGTGATTTGCAAAATTTATCATTCGAACACGGAAAATCGGAAACTCGTTTCATAGAAGAAAAAAGAACTTTCGAACCTGAAGATATTGGTCCACACATCCAATTACACATGAACCGTTGCATCGTTTGTCAACGTTGTGTAGAAGTTGCAGATCAATTAACTGATGGAAGAGTTCACGGAGTTTTAAATCGTGGTGATCATTCTCAAATTTCAACTTGTGTTTCTGCAGCCATTGATAATGAATTCTCTGGAAACATGATTGACGTTTGTCCAGTTGGTGCATTAACAGATAAAACTTTCAGATTCAAATCTAGAGTTTGGTTCAACAAACCATTCAACGCACACAGAGAATGTACAACTCCAGGTTGTTGCGGAAAAACAACACTTTGGATGTTTGGAAACGAAATTCAAAGAGTTACAGCAAGAAAAGACGAATACCATGAGGTAGAAGATTTTATCTGTAACACATGTCGTTTTGACAAAAAAGAAGTTTCTGACTGGGTAATTGAAGGTCCAAGAAGATTTGAAAAAGACTCTGTTATCAATCAAAACAATTATACACGTAAAATGGATAAAGTGGTGATTGAAACAGAAAAAGGAATATTAATGGGAAGAGATATTGACCGTAAAAAAATCAGTATGTCGGAAATTGATTATAACGAAAAAATTGACGGTAACAAAATAGATACAAAATAATGGATAGTGCATTTATAATAGAAAAAAGTATCTTTATTGTTGTGATATTTGCAGTCACAATGGTTATGGCAATGTATTCAACTTGGGCAGAACGTAAAGTTGCTGCATATCTTCAAGACAGAGTTGGACCAAACCGTGCTGGTTGGGGTGGATTATTACAACCACTTGCCGATGGAATGAAACTTTTTGCCAAAGAAGAGTTTGAACCAAATACTAAAAATAGATTTTTGTTTTTTGTTGGTCCAGCAGTAGCAATGAGTACTGCATTAATGACTAGTGCTGTAATTCCTTGGGGTGATAGATTAGAGATTTTTGGTAGAACGGTAATTCTTCAAGCAACCGATACAGACAGTGCAATTTTATACATTTTTGCTGTTGTTTCACTAGGTGTTTATGGAATTATGATTGGAGGTTGGGCTTCTAACAATAAGTTCTCATTGATGGGAGCAGTTCGTGCTGCATCACAAATGGTTTCGTATGAAATTGCAATGGGTTTATCTATTATTGCTTTATTGATGATGACAGGAACATTAAGTTTAAAAGAAATCTCTGTTCAACAACATGGTTTACATTGGAATGTATTCTATCAACCATTGTCATTCCTAATCTTTTTGATTTGTGCTTTTGCAGAAACTAACAGAACACCTTTCGATTTGGCAGAATGCGAATCAGAATTAATTGGTGGTTATCATACAGAATATTCTTCCATGAAAATGGGATTCTATTTATTTGCTGAATATGCTAATATGTTTATTTCGGCAACAATAATTTCAGTCTTATTCTTTGGTGGATACAATTATCCAGGAATGAGTTGGGCTATAGAAAATTGGGGTGTAAATATTGGAAATGTCATTGGAATTTTTGCTTTGTTTGCCAAATTATGTTTCTTCATCTTTTTCTTTATGTGGATTAGATGGACAATACCAAGATTTAGATACGATCAATTGATGAATTTAGGATGGAGAATATTAATTCCACTATCTATTGTCAATATTATTATAACAGGAATTTGCATTCTAGCTTTTAAATAAGAAAAGAAATTATGTCAACATCGATACAAAGTATATCATTATCAGGTAAGAAAAAACAAGTTTCTAATAAAGAAATGACTTTTCTTGAAAGAATGTACCTGATAGCAATTTTTAAAGGTTTATGGATTACCATCAAACACTTTTTTAAGAAAAAAGCAACGATTCATTATCCAGAACAAGTTCGTGAATTTAGTCCTGTTTATCGTGGTCAGCATATGTTGAAACGCGACGAACAAGGAAGAGAAAATTGTACGGCTTGTGGTTTATGTGCGCTTTCATGTCCAGCAGAAGCAATTACCATGAAAGCTGAAGAACGTAAAAAAGGTGAAGAACACTTGTACAGAGAGGAAAAATACGCTTCAATCTACGAAATCAATATGTTGCGTTGCATTTTCTGCGGATTATGTGAGGAAGCTTGTCCAAAAGACGCAATTTACCTTACAATTTCTAAAGAATTAGTTCCAGCACAATACAATAGAGAAGATTTTATTTTCGGAAAAGATAAATTAGTGATGCCATTAGAAATGGCTATGGCAAATACTAAAAAACTTAATTAATTATGTCACCGATACTTATCATATTTTACGTTTTAGCTGCTATCACATTAGCAACAGCGTTTTTGACCATATACAGCAAAAATCCTATTCATAGTGCTATTTATTTAGTGTTATGTTTCTTTTCAATTGCAGGACACTACTTGTTATTTAATGCACAATTCCTTGCAATAGTTCATGTTATAGTTTATTCTGGTGCCATTATGATTCTATTCTTATTCACCATTATGTTAATGAATTTGAATAAAGAAGATGAAGTTCACAAACCAAGAATTACTAGACTTGGTGCCATAACAACATTTATTTTATTGAGTACAGCATTAGTTTTAATATTTATGTACTCAAAACCTTTCGTTGGCGATTATCCTACAACTGGTGAAGATTTTCAATCCATAAAAAAATTAGGAACTGTTTTATTGGATGACAAAGAAGGATTTATGGTTCCATTTGAATTTGCTTCTATCCTACTTTTAGTGGCAATGATTGGAGCTGTTTTATTATCAAAAAAAGAAAAACCAACTAAATAATCATGGAGAATATTTTAAATCAAATTGGTATTGAAAATTACATTTTCCTTTCTGTTCTTCTATTTTGTATAGGAGTCTTTGGAGTATTGTATAGAAGAAATGCCATCATTGTTTTTATGTCAATAGAAATTATGTTGAACGCAGTAAATTTACTATTTGTTGCCTTTTCTACTTATTGGCAAGATGCAAAAGGAGAAGTATTTGTATTCTTTTCTATGGCTGTTGCTGCTGCAGAAGTTGCTGTAGGTTTAGCGATTTTAGTTGCTGTCTTCCGAAATATTGGTTCGGTAGATATATCAAATTTAAAAAACTTAAAAGGATAATCCCTAATGGAGAATAGTTTAGTTTTACTCTTATTATTAACCCCATTTGTTGGGTTCTTATTCAATGTTTTCTTCGGAAAGAAAGCAGGAAAAAACATTTCAGGTGCCATTGGAACACTAGCTGTTGTTGTCTCTTTTGCAATGAGTGTTTACTTCTTCATGCAATTAAATACTTCTGGCAAACCAATTCAAGTTAAATTATTTGATTGGATTCAATTAGGAAATCTGAAAATTGATTTTGGAATTTTATTAGACCAATTATCATTATTGTGGTTATTATTTGTAACCGGAATTGGTTCTCTAATTCACCTATACTCTATCAGCTACATGCACGATGATGAAAATATGCATAAGTTTTTTGCTTATTTGAATTTATTCGTATTTTTCATGATAACACTGGTAGTTGGAAGCAACTTATTAGTAATGTTTATCGGATGGGAAGGCGTTGGTCTTTGCTCCTACTTACTTATCGGATTTTGGTACAAAAACCAAGATTATAACGATGCAGCAAAGAAAGCTTTCATCATGAATAGAATTGGTGATTTAGGTTTCTTGATTGGGATTTTTATTTTGGCAAATTCATTTGGCACATTAGATTATGTTGTACTAAAAACTGCAGTAACTAATTCATACATCATGCCTGCATTCCTTTCAATTGCAGCTTTATGTTTATTCATCGGAGCAACTGGAAAATCAGCACAATTACCACTTTACACATGGTTACCAGATGCGATGGCCGGACCAACTCCAGTTTCGGCATTAATTCACGCTGCAACGATGGTAACAGCTGGTATTTTCATGATTACAAGAATGAATTTCTTATTTGATTTAACTCATGATGTACAACATATAATTGCAGTAGTTGGAGCAATAACTGCTTTAGTTGCCGCATCAATAGGATTACTTCAAAACGACATTAAAAAAGTATTAGCTTATTCAACAGTTTCTCAATTAGGATTAATGTTTTTGGCATTAGGAATGGGAGCTTATACTGTAGCTGTATTCCATGTCATAACACATGCATTCTTTAAAGCTTGTTTATTCTTGGGTTCTGGTTCTGTAATTCATGCTTTGCATGGCGAACAAGATATGCGTAAAATGGGTGGTTTACGAAAAGTAATGCCAATCACTTTTGCAACAATGTTAATTTCAACATTAGCTATTGCAGGTATATTTCCTTTCGCAGGATTTTGGTCAAAAGATGAAATTTTGATGGTAGCTTTTGAACATAATAAAGTACTTTGGATTGTTGGTTCTATTGCATCAATCATGACAGCATTCTATATGTTCCGATTAATGTACTTAACATTCTTTAGAGAATTTAGAGGAACAGAAGAACAAAAACATCATTTACATGAAAGTCCGAGTTTAATAACTTTGCCACTTATCATACTTGCTGCATTAGCTACTGTTGGTGGATTAATTAATTTACCTGGAAGCAATTGGTTAAATCATTTCTTAGAACCAATTTTAGCAACTAAACATGAACATCATGCTCTTGGAAGTCAAGAATATATGTTGATGGCAATTGCTTTAACTGGTGCAATTATCGGAATTGTTTGGGCGTATTCAAAATACATCAAACAAGGATTTGTTCCAAAAGAAGATTCAGAAATAACAGGTTTCTCAAAAACCATTTATAACAAATATTATGTTGATGAATTTTACACTTCATTAATAGTAAAACCTTTGAATGGACTTTCTAATTTCTTTAGAACAACTTTAGAACCTGCATTAGGAAAAGTAGTTTACGGATTTGGAACCGTTGCAAATGGAATTGGAAATCAAGGAAAAAAATTACAAACTGGAAGTATCGGATTGTATTTATTTGCATTCGTAATAGGACTTTTAGCCATAGTTAGTTATTTATTTTTAGCTCAATAATTTAAAACAAAATGAACGTATCACTTATATTAATACTACTCTTAGTTGGTGCCATTGCAACCTTCCTTTCTGGAGATAAATTCGCTTCAAAAGTGGCTTTATTATTTAGTTTGGCTGCTTTAGTATGCTCTTCAATATTAGTAAATCAATTTTTGGGCGGAATAAACATTAGCTTATCTAATCCTTGGATTTTACAGCCTAATATCTCCTTTGCACTTAAAGCCGATGGATTATCATTAGCAATGGTACTTTTAACAACTTCATTGCTTCCATTAATTGTATTATCTTCTTTCGGAAATAATTTCAACAATTCTAAAAACTTCTATGGTTTAGTTTTATTCATGGCATTTGCAATGGTTGGAACTTTCTTAGCAAGCGACGGATTATTATATTATATCTTTTGGGAACTTGCTTTAATTCCAATATACTTTATAGCATTAGTTTGGGGTAATGGCGATACTGAAGAACGTAAAAAAGCCGTAGTTAAATTCTTCATTTATACTTTAGGTGGTTCCTTATTTATGTTAATAGCATTTGCTTATTTATATACTAAAGCCGGAAGTTTCCTATTGGAAGATTTAACAAAATTAGACTTATCAGCAACCGAACAAACTTGGATTTTCTTAGCCTTCTTTTTAGCTTACGCAATTAAAATTCCTATCATACCATTCCATACTTGGCAAGCAAAAGTTTATCAAAAAGCACCAACCGTTGGAACAATGCTTTTGTCTGGAATTATGCTAAAAATGGGATTATATAGTGTAATTCGTTGGCAATTACCAATTGCACCTTTAGCTGCTAAGACTTATATGCCAGTTTTAATTGGTTTGAGCATTGCTGGAGTTATTTATGGTTCAATTGTGGCTTTACGTCAAAAGGATTTGAAAAAATTATTAGCATACTCATCTCTTGCTCACGTAGGATTAATTGCTGCTGGTTGTTATACTTTAACAGCAGATGGTTTAAGCGGAGCTGTTTCTCAAATGATTGCTCACGGATTTGTAATCGTTGGATTATTCTTTGCTGCTGAAGTAATTTTTAGAAGATTTGAAACCTACAAAATTGATGAAATGGGTGGTGTTCGTTCGCAAGCGTCAAAATTCACTTCTATGTTTATGATTTTGGTTTTAGCATCTGTTGCTTTGCCAGGAACATTCAACTTTATTGGAGAGTTTACCGTTTTGTATAGTTTATCTCAAGTAAACATTTGGTATGCAGTTCTTGGTGGAACAACCATAATATTAGGAGCTTATTACATGTTAAAAATGTTCCAAAATGTAATGCTAGGAGAAACAAATACTAAATTATTTGCAGACGTTACAACAACCGAAATAATTGTCTTTGTGATAATAATTGCCTTTTTACTTTTCTACGGATTGTATCCAAAACCAATTGTAGATTTGGTAATGCCAAGCATAAAAGAAACTCTAATTCAAATTAATAGATAGTTTGATTTAGGAATTAGGAATTTAGATTTAGGATTCTTAGAATACGTAGAGTACACAAGTTATGACTAAAGAAGAATTAAAAGCACGAACGAAAAAATTTGCTGTTGATACGTTTAAGTTTTTAATGGAAATTGAAAAAAACAAAGCTGTCGATGTAATTTCGTTTCAACTTTTTAAATCTTCATCATCTGTTGCAGCAAATTATAGAGCAGTATGTAGAGGAAAATCAGATGCTGATTTTTTAAACAAATTAAAAGTTGTTGATGAAGAAGCTGACGAAAGTTTGTTTTGGTTAGAATTTTTAAAAGAATTAGAAATTAAATACAATTCTGTCGAATTAGAAAGATTAATAAAAGAAGCCGATGAATTGGTGTCAATTTTTTCAGCTGGAATAAAAACAATTAAATCAAGAAATAATAAAAATTAAGATTTAATGGTGTTGGATAAAATCCTAAATCATTAAATCCTAAATCCTTAATAAAAAATGAATACATTAATAGCAATATCAGGTTTAGGCGTTTTCTGTCTTATAGCTGAAATCTTTAATTTTAGAAAAGCAATTGTACCTGTAGTTATCTTAGGTCTATTAGCAATACTAGGCACAACACTAAATATCTGGTCATTTGGAGAATTGTTAAACAGTCAATACACCAATATGATTGTTGCTGATAAATTTTCAAATGCCTTTTCATCACTATTCATTGTTCTTACTATATTTTTAGTAGCCATGAGCCATGATGTTTACAAAGATCATGAAACAAAAATTTCTGACTTTATAGCAATAAAAATTTTCCTTTTAGCAGGTGCTGTTGCGATGGTTTCTTTTTCTAACTTATCAATGTACTTTTTAGGAATTGAAACATTATCAATAGCTCTTTACATTCTTGCAGGAAGTAGCAGATTAGATATAAAAAGTAATGAAGCCGGAATGAAATATTTCTTAATGGGTTCGTTTGCATCTGGATTTATTCTATTTGGTATCTGTTTAATTTATGGAGCTATGGGAAGTTTTGATGTTACAGAAATTAGTGAAATGTCGCGCTCAGCAGAATTGCCAATTTGGTTTCCAATAGGAATTTCTTTATTAACTGTTGGTATGTTATTTAAAATTGCTGCTGTACCATTTCATTTTTGGGCTCCAGATGTTTATGAAGGTGCGCCTTCAATTGTAACAGCAACCATGAGTACTTTAGCAAAAGTTGTGGCTTTTGCAACATTATATAAATTATTGGCTACTATGAATGCTGATATCTCTTCGGCATACCAAAACATCATTATAATAGTTTCAATTGCTTCTATGACTGTTGGAAATATTATGGCTTTACGTCAAAATAATGTAAAACGTATGTTGGCGTTTTCAGGTATTTCTCATGCTGGTTTTATGATGATGACTTTATTAAGTCTATCTAATTCATCTGGGAACTTACTTTATTATACGGTTGCTTATGCTTTAGCAGGAATTGCTTCCTTTGCAGTGATCATAAATGTTACAAGAAATAAAGACAATGAAGATATTTTAAACTTCAACGGACTTGGAAAAACCAATCCAGTGATGGCAGCAGTTTTAACAGCGTCACTTTTATCAATGGCTGGAATTCCAATTTTCTCAGGATTTTTTGCTAAATTCATGTTGTTTACACAAACTATTCAAGCTGGATTCCTAATCGTTGTTATTGCTGGTGTTATTAATTCTATAATTAGTGTTGGATATTATTTCAAACTAATTTTAGCAATGTATACTAAAGAACCAAGCGAAGAAAAACAAAGTACTCCATTTGTATATTATGCAGTTGGAATCGTTTCAATTGTATTAAATATCATCATCGGATTGTATCCATCTTTAGTTACAGATTTAATTAAATAGGAAGACTATTTTTAAAATACTCAAAACCATCAAAAGCAATTTTGGTGGTTTTTTATTTATCAACAATCGAACTATTTAACAATTGTGAAATTCAATTATTGACTAAATTTACAATATGTATGCTTTAGTCGATTGTAACAATTTTTACGCTTCGTGCGAACGTGTTTTCCAACCTCAATATAATGGAAAACCGGTTGTTATTTTGTCTAATAATGACGGCTGCGTTATTTCTAGAAGTAACGAAGCTAAAGAAGTTGGTGTTCCAATGGGTGCACCTGAATTCAAAATTCGTGAACTTCTGAAAGAGAAAAATGTTAAAGTCTTCTCTTCTAATTATCCTTTATATGGTGACTTGAGTAATCGTGTGATGAAAACTTTAGAAGCGTTTACTCCAAATCTTGAAATTTACAGCATTGATGAAGCATTTCTAAACTTTGATGGAATGTCGATTTCTGATTATCATGATTATGGAATTCAGATGAAAAAACGTGTACAAAAATGGGTTGGAATTCCAGTTTGTGTTGGATTTGCACCCACTAAAGCACTTTCAAAAGTAGCCAATAGAATTGCAAAAAAGTTTCAAGACAGAACACAAGGAATCTATGTAATTGATACGGAAGAAAAACGTATCAAAGCCATAAAATGGACTAAAATTGAGGACGTTTGGGGAATTGGTCGCAGATTAACAAAAAAAATGATAGCGCACAATATTCTAACAGCTTATGATTTTACAAAACCTCAACACGAAGCTTGGATTAGAAAAGAAATGGGCGTTATTGGTATGCGATTAAAGTATGAATTGGAAGGAAAATCAGTTTTAGATTTAGAACCTATTCGAGAACAGAAGAAAAGTATAGCAACAACAAGAAGTTTTCCAAAACAGATTTCAGAATTTGATGATTTACGAGAACGCATAGCAACATTTTCTGCTGTTTGTGCCGAAAAATTACGCAAACAAAAATCATGTTGTCAAACAATAATTGTAATGTTGGTCATTGATAAACACAAATACCAATCTCAAAAATATTATTTCAACAAAGCGGTTACTTTGCCTTATTCAACCAATTCAACTTTGACAATTTCAAATGTTGCCATATCCATGTTGAAAGATTTGTACAAAGGAAATGAAGGAATCAAATTCAAAAAAGCTGGTGTTATAGTTACTGAATTAATTGATGAAGATAAAAAACAGCTTCAATTATTTGAAGAAGAAAATCCGAAGCATTTGGCAATCATGAAAGCAATGGATTTTTTAAATGCTAAAATTGGAGATCGAAAAGTAAAATTAGGAACACAAAATTTGAACCTAACTTGGAACATGAAACAAAATTATTTGTCTCCACGATTCACTACAAGATTTAACGAAATACTAGAAATAAAATGTCAATAAAAAGAGAACCTTCTTTAACTTTCTTCCGTCCAAACTTAGAAAGCGAATTGAAAATACCTTACATAAAGGAAGGCGTTTCTGCTGGGTTTCCATCACCTGCAACCGATTTTATGGAAAGTGGCATCGATTTGAATAAAGAATTATGTAAAAATCCTTTATATACGTTTTATATAAAAGTAAATGGAAATTCGATGATAAATGCTGGAATAAATGATAAAGACATTCTTGTTGTTGACCGAAGTTTAGAACCTCAAAACAACAAAATTGCGGTTTGTTTCATAGATGGAGAGTTCACCGTAAAACGAATCAAAACAGAAGAAAATTGTATCTATCTAATGCCTGAAAATAAAAATTACCAACCCATAAAAGTCACTGATGAAAATGAGTTGATAATTTGGGGAATTGTTACATATGTTATAAAAAATTTGTAAATGTATTTTCTGAAAGTTTTTTAGAACTAAAATATAAAATAATTAAGTATTTTTGGCATATCTAAGTGTAGTAGTTTGTTTAAACTTTTCATATTAAATGACCAAAGAAAACCAAATTGAAGAAAGCTTAATTAACAAGCTAAAAGATTTAAAATATATTTATCGTGATGATATTATAGATAGATATTCTCTTGAAAATAACTTTAAAGAAAAGTTTGAATCTCTTAATCGAGTTAGATTAACTGATTCTGAATTTTCTCGTTTAAAAGAGGAAATTATTAATTCTGATGTTTTTATATCTTCCAAACTATTACGACAAACTAACTCGTTTCAACGAGAAGATGGCACAATTTTACACTACACCCTAGTAAATATAAAGGATTGGTGCAAAAATGAATATGAAGTAATTAATCAATTAAGAATCAATACAGAAAATAGTCATCAACGTTATGATGTAATTATTTTAATAAATGGAATTCCTATTGTTCAAATAGAATTAAAAGGATTAGAATTAACTCCACGACGAGCAATGCAACAGATTGTGGATTATAAAAGTGAACCAGGTAATGGATATTCTAATTCATTACTGTGTTTTATGCAACTATTTATAGTAAGTAATCAAAGAACGACACGATATTTCGCAAATAATAAAAATCAACACTTTGTTTTTAACGCTGACGAACAATTTTTACCAGTTTATGAATTAGCAACAGAGGAAAATAAAAAAATTAATCAATTAGATTTATTTGCTGATAAATTCCTTTCTAAATGTACTTTAGGAGAAATGATAAGTAAATATATGGTATTAGTTGAAAGTGAGCAGAAAATTTTAGTAATGCGACCTTATCAAATTTATGCTGTAAAAGCAATAATAGATTGCATCAATCAAAATAGAGGAAATGGTTATATTTGGCACACAACAGGTAGCGGAAAGACATTAACTTCATTCAAAACTTCAACACTTTTAAAAGATAACCCTGAGGTTGAGAAATGTCTATTTGTTGTTGACAGAAAAGATTTAGATAGACAAACACGAGAGGAGTTTAATAAGTTTCAAGAAGGAAGTGTTGAAGAAAATACAAATACCGAGACTTTAGTTAGAAGATTACTTTCAACTGCTTATGCTGATAAAGTTATAGTTACCACTATCCAAAAACTAGGATTAGCTCTTGATGAAACAAACAAAAGAAACTACAAAGAACGTTTAGAATCATTGAGTGATAAACGAATGGTTTTTATTTTTGATGAATGCCATAGGTCACAATTTGGAGAGAACCATAATGCAATAAAAGAGTTTTTTCCTAAGGCACAATTGTTTGGATTTACAGGAACACCAATTTTTGAAGACAATGCCGTAAATAAAAAGGTTGAAAACAATCAAGCTACTTATGTTACAACAAAAGATGTATTTGAAAAAGAATTACATTCTTATACTATAACAAATGCAATTGATGATAAGAACGTGTTACGCTTTCATATAGATTATTACAAACCTGATGGATTAGTAAATATAGGCAGCGATATTCATCGTATAGCAGTTGTAGATGCAATATTGAATAAGCATGATGCCGCAACACACCAAAGAAGATTTAATGCAGTTTTAGCAACTTCAAAAATAAATGAAGCAATACAATATTATAATTTGTTTAAAGAACTACAAATTCAAAGAAAAAATAAAGACGAAAATTATAGTTTTTTAAATATAGCCTGCGTTTTTTCTCCACCAGCAGAAGGAAACAAAGATATTCAGCAAATTCAAGAAGATTTAGAACAAGAAAAAATTGACAATCAAGAAGCTCCTGAAGAAAAGAAAAAAGCACTAAATACCATTTTAGCAGATTATAATAAACAATACAATTCAAATCATACAATAAATGAGTTTGATTTATACTATCAAGATGTTCAAAAACGTATAAAGGATCAAAAATACTGCAACACGGATTATGGTCATGAAAATAAAATTGATATTATTATCGTTGTTGATATGCTTTTAACAGGATTTGATTCTAAATATTTAAATACTTTATATGTTGATAAAAATTTAAAATATCATGGTTTAATTCAAGCTTTTTCAAGAACAAACAGGATTTTGAATGATACCAAGCCTTATGGAAATATTTTAGATTTTCGTCAACAAAAAGACGCAGTGAATGAAGCAATAGCTTTATTTTGTGGCGAAGACACGAGTAAAGCAAAAGAAATTTGGTTGGTAGACGCTGCTCCAAAAGTTATTGATAAATATACAAAAGCAATAACAGAGCTAAATCAATTAATGCAATCTTATGGACTAACTTGTTCTCCAGAAGACGTACACAATCTTAGAGGTGACCAAGCCAAAGGTGAATTTATTGATAGATTTAAAGAAGTACAACGTTATAAAACGCAATTAGAACAATATACTGATTTAACAAAAGAACAAGTAGAACAAATAGAAGATTTATTACCAATAGATGAACTTCGCGCTTTTAAGAGTGTATATTTGGACACTGCTAAAGAATTAAAAGACCTTCGTGATAATCAAGGAGGAAATGCAAGTCCTGAAGTACAACAACTCGATTTTGAATTTGTGCTTTTCGCTTCTGCTGTGATTGATTATGATTATATCATTGGTTTAATTTCTGAATATACACAGCGCAAACCGTCTAAACAAAAAATGACAAAAGAACAACTTATTATGTTGTTAAGTTCAAGTGCCAATTTACTTGATGAAAGAGAAGATATCATTGATTATATAAAGAGTTTAGACACTGCGACCGGATTATCTGAAAATGAAATTCGTAAAGGTTTTGAAAATTTTAAAGCTGAAAAAACAGACAAAGAATTAGCAGAAATTGCAAAAAAATACCTTCTTGAAACAACTACTCTAAAAACATTTGTTGAAGAAATTATTAAGCGAATGATTTTTGATGGTGAAAAACTAAATGATTTATTGGAACCTTTAGATTTAGGTTGGAAAGTTCGTGCTCAAAAAGAAGTAGAACTAATGAAAGATTTAGTGCCACATTTAAAAAAATTAGTACAAGGACGAGAAATATCAGGATTGGGAGCATATGAAAAATAATTTACCACAACTACGCTTTCCTGAATTTATTAATGATGTTTGGGAGGACAGATTTCTTTCAGAAGTTTTAAAAGAGCATAATAAAAAGAGTAACGGTAAGGAAGACGTATTTTCCGTATCTGTAAACAAAGGACTTATAAATCAAATAGAGCATTTAGGTAGAAGTTATGCAGCCGCCAATACTGATAATTATAAATTGGTGTTTCCTGGCGATATTATTTATACTAAAAGTCCAACAGGTGAATTTCCTTATGGAATAATTAAACAAAGCAAATTATCTAAAAAAGTTATTGTATCACCATTATATGGTGTTTTTACGCCAGAAACAGAAGAATTAGGCTTTATATTGGATTCTTATTTTGAAACACCAAGTAATGCAATTAATTATCTTTCAACATTAATTCAAAAAGGAGCAAAAAACACAATTAACATAAGTAACGATACTTTTTTGTCAAAAAAATTATTTTTCCCTGAAAATGAAGATGAGCAAAAAAAAATTGCCAGATGTTTAAAATCTTTAGATAATATTATTGAATCACAATCTAAAAAATTAGATATATTAAAAAATTATAAAAAAGGATTATTACAAAATTTATTTCCGGAAGAAGGTGAAAATTTACCAAAATACAGGTTTAAAAAAAGGAATGGTAAGTTTTTTAAAGATTGGAAATTTGTAAAGTTAAGTTCAATAGCAAAAAGAATTACAAATAAAAATAAAGATTTTAAAATTAATACTGTTTTTAGTAATTC
>JAAFHW010000003.1:0-13236 GCA_013298525.1 Flavobacteriia bacterium | reverse complement strand
AAAGAGATTATTTTGATAGAGATATTGTAAACAACAATAATCTCAACAATTATTTTATTGTAGAAAAAGGAGACTTTGTATACAATCCAAGAGTATCAATATTTGCTCCTGTTGGGCCATTGTCGATAAATAATTTAGACACAGGAATTGTATCTCCGTTGTATTTAATTTTTAGAATTAAAGATGGCGACAAAAACTTTTATGAGCAATATTTTAAAACTTCTCTTTGGCACAATTATTTAAAAAGTAATTCAAATAATGGAGCAAGATTTGATCGTATGAATATTTTAAAAGAAGATTTTATGGATATGCCAGTACCAATGATAGAATTGGAGGAACAGCAAAAAATAGTATCATGCCTTTTAACCATTGACAACCAAATAAAAGCACAAACTCAAAAAATAGACCAACTTAAATTACATAAAAAAGGATTGATGCAAGGTTTATTCCCTAATAATTTATAATATGAGCCACACAGAAATAGCAAACCAAATAAAAGAATTACAAGAAAACATTGTTCTTATTTATGCCTTTAATGCAACAGGTAAAACTAGACTTTCTGTAGAGTATAAAAATATATCTAAAACAGACGAAGGAAATCATACAGGAGTTTATTACAATGCGTTTAGTGAAGATTTATTTGTTTGGAATAATGATGAAGAAAACAACAACGAGAATATAAGTTTGAATATTAACTTCAGCAGTTTGAGTCAGTTTCACTCTTACATAGAAGAAAAAGATATTGAAGAAAAATTAAGTTTATATAATCCAAAATATAAATTCAGGTTCAATTTAAATGACAATCCAGAAAAAGGTATTGATTCTGTAACTTTTTTTATAAGTGAAGAAAACACAACTCCTATAAAAATTTCTAGAGGAGAAGAACGAATTTATATCTGGTGTTTTTTCTTAGCATTATTTGAAATTGATGCTTGGTCAGGTCAGCAAGAAGCACACTTTTTTATTGACGATCCAGTTTCGAGCTTAGATGAGCATAATATTTTTATTACAGCAGAATCTATTTTTAATTTAATCGAAGAAAATGATAATTATCTAAAAAAGAAAATAATTATTACAACCCATCATATTGGTTTGTTCTCAATTTTATTTGACAAATTAAAAAAAGGAGAGAAAAGTGGTAGATATAATAAACTAACAAAGCCTTTTATTCTTAAAAATCAAGACGGTAGTTTAACTTTGAATAGTCTAAACAATGATGTATTTTTATTTCATTTACACTTAATACAAACTATAGATAATGCGATTAAAACAGAATTATTTTCATTTCATTTTGTATTATTAAGACAATTACTTGAAAATATTTCTTCCTTTTTAGGTGTAGGAAGAACAGGTTATGTATTACAACAAATTGGTATTGAAAAAGTAGATGAAATTGGTAGCATAATTAATTCACTTTCACACAAAAATGCATATAGTATCCAATATAATAAAATGAAGGAAGTTGAAGAAGATATTTTTAAAGATGTCTTCCAACGACTTCAAGATAAATATAAATTTATTTTTTAAATAAATGACTCAAATAGAACAACAACAACTAGGGAAAACCCTTTGGAATATAGCTGATGATTTGCGTGGAGCAATGAATGCTGATGATTTTCGTGATTATATGCTTTCATTTCTTTTTTTACGTTATTTATCAGATAATTACGAAAATGCTGCAAAAAAAGAATTAGGTTCAGACTATCCTGAGGCAAATCCGGATGTATTAATAAAATTAAAGGTTTCCACAGCTTTAGAAATTTGGTATAAAGAAAACGAAGCTGATGTTGTTATTTTTGAAAAACAAATGCGAAGAAAATTGCATTATGTTATCGAGCCTAATTTTTTGTGGAGTAGTATATCAGAATTAGCACGGAAACAAAGTTCTGAATTATTAAAAACGCTAGAAGAAGGCTTTAAATACATTGAAAACCAATCGTTTGAGAGTACGTTTCAAGGATTATTTTCGGAAATAAATCTAAATTCTGAAAAACTTGGACGAAATTATGAAGAACGCAATAAAAAATTGTGTGTTATAATTCAAAAAATAGCTGATGGGATTGCAAAATTCTCAACTAATACTGATGTTCTTGGCGATGCTTACGAATATTTAATTGGTCAGTTTGCCGCAGGTTCAGGAAAAAAAGCAGGAGAATTTTACACTCCACAACAAGTATCTACAATTTTATCAGAAATCGTTATTCTTGACAGTCATGATCCAACACAAGGGAAAAAACCTAAACTCGATAAAGTATTAGATTTCACAAGTGGTTCAGGTTCTTTATTGCTAAATGTTCGAACCAAAATGGGTAAAAACAGTATTGGTAAAATTTTTGGTCAAGAAAAAAATATCACTACTTACAACCTTGCTAGAATGAATATGTTACTACATGGTGTAAAAGATACAGAATTCGAAATTCATCACGGCGATACATTACTAAATGATTGGGATGTTTTAAATGAAATGAATCCAGCAAAAAAAACTGAATTTGACGCAATTGTTGCAAATCCGCCATTTAGTTTACGTTGGGATCCAACTGATTCTTTATCGGAAGATTTTAGATTTAAAAGTTATGGTTTAGCGCCAAAGTCAGCAGCAGATTTTGCTTTTTTACTACATGGATTTCACTTTTTGAGAAATGATGGAACTATGGCAATTATTTTACCTCATGGCGTTTTATTTAGAAGTGGAACAGAAGAAAAAATCAGGAGAAAACTTTTAATTGATAATAATATTGATACCATTATAGGTTTGCCTTCAAATTTGTTTTTTTCTACGGGTATTCCTGTTTGCATAATTGTTTTGAAAAAATGTAAAAAACACGATGATGTGTTATTTATAAACGCATCTTCAAAAGAACACTTTGATAAAGGTAAAAAACAAAATGTTCTATCACCAGAACATATCAAAGATATAGTTGATACATACAAATATCGTGAAGAACGAAATAGATATTCTAGATTAGTATCTATGGATGAAATTGAGAAAAATGGTTATAATTTAAATATTTCACGTTATGTAAATATTTCTTTAGAAGAGGATAAAATTGATTTAATAGATGTAAATAAAAAGCTAGCCGAAATAAATTTAGATATCGAAAAATTTACTACTGAACATAATAAATTTTTAGACGAATTGGGTTTGCCAAGAATATAAATACAAAAAAACCAACTCAAATTATACAAATACGAGTTGGTTTTATAATTTATTCTCTTTTTAATAATCCTACCAAAAAACAGTATACAAAGCAGCTGTAACCGCAACAATCACAAGCATTCCTACGGTGAAACTTGGTGACATTTTGAACATCGTTTTATCTACTTCTAAACCATTGGTTTGAACACCTTTTTTAGTTTCATACATACTAATAAAATACATTCCAATAACGCAAATTAAGAATACAAATCCCATTCTATCAATAAATGGAATTTCATAAACTCCATTAGCATTTGGCACAGCAAATCCCATCGGATTTAAGAACGATAAATCAATGAAAGCTGGCATGAATTTGAAAATAATTGAAAGAATAAAACCTCCAATTGTTGCAAACAAAGCAGCGTTTGAAGTAGTTTTTTTCCAAAAGAAACCTAAAATAAACATCGCAAAAACACCTGGACTTACAAAACCGGTATATTCTTGAATGTATTGAAAACCTCCTTTTTTATCTATTCCTAAAAATGGTGCAACAACAACAGCAATAATCATTGCCGTGATTATCGTTAGTTTTCCAATGTTTACTAATTTTTTCTCGCTTGCCTCAACATTAATTTTTTCTTTATAAACGTCCAAGGTAAAAATTGTTGCTATACTATTGGCTTTTCCTGCCAAAGAAGCTACAATCGCCGCAGTCAATGCTGCAAACGAAAGTCCTTTTAATCCAACTGGTAATAAATTCAATAAAATAGGATAAGCTCTATCTGGATTTACACTTCCGTCTTGTAACATTTCCGTTTGAAAATGTCCGTTTTGATATAAAACATAAGCGGCAATTCCCGGTAAAACAACTATAATTGGCATTAATAATTTTAAGAAAGCTGCAAATAAAATTCCTCCACGAGCAGTTTTCAAATCGGCACCTAAAGCTCTTTGAGTAATATATTGGTTGCAACCCCAATAATTCAAATTGATAATTAACATTCCACCAATTAAAACAGAAAGCCCTGGTAAATCCATATAATTCGGATTGGTTTTATCAAAAATCATATGAAAATGATCATCGGCTTTGTCTCGCATAATAGTAAATCCGTTGATAACTCCATCTGAACCAAATTCGGTTGCTACTAAATTTAATGCTAAATACGTGGTAATCAATCCACCTAATATCAAGAAAAACACCTGAATAACGTCAGTGTAACCAATAACTTTCATTCCTCCAAGGGTAATCATCACTGCAAAAATCGCCAAGAAAATCATACACAAAGTAATATTCAACCCTGAAATACTACTAATTGCTAAAGCACCTAAATACAATATCGACGTAAGATTTACCAAAACATATAACAACAACCAAAAAACGGCCATAATCATTGCAACATTGCCATTATACCGCTGTTTCAAATATTGCGGCATCGTAAATATTTTGTTTTTGAGATATACTGGCATGAAGAAAACTGCAACGATTACCAGAGTAATTGCTGCCATCCACTCATAAGTAGCAATAGCTAATCCCATTTTGAAACCACTTCCACTCATTCCAATAAACTGCTCAGCACTAATGTTACTGGCAATTAAAGAAGCACCAATTGCCCACCAAGTCAATGAACCTTCTGCAAGGAAATAATCGTTACTACTAGTTTGCGCTTTCTTTTTTCGGTTGTAAATCCAAAATCCGTAACCTACAATTATTATAAAATAGAGGAAGAAAACAATATAGTCTTTGGTTGCTAAGGTTTGCATATTAGTTGGTTTTAGTTTTATAATGTTGGTTGGGTAATTCTCTTAAAATTTTAGCACTTTGTTCAGGTGAAATATCGCGTTGTGCTTCAGCAAGCATTTCGTAACCGACCATAAATTTTTTTACGGTTGCGCTTCGCAATAATGGTGGATAAAAATGCATGTGAAAATGCCATTCTGGATGCGAAACTCTATCCGTTGGTGATTGATGAATTCCTGCTGAATAGGGAAAAGATGTTTCAAATAAATTATCATATTTGACAGTAATTCCTTTTAGAATCTCGGAAAATGCTTTGGTTTCGTCGTTAGTCATTGCTATGATATTTCCGAAATGTCTTTTGCTGATAATCATGGTTTCATAAGGCCAAGTTGCCCAAAACGGAACCAAAACAACAAAATGATCATTCTCAATAACGACACGTTCTTGCAAATTTAATTCTTGCTCAACATAATCTTTCAACAAACTTGATTGGTTTTTATCGTAGTAAGAACGTAGATTTTTTTGAGTTTTTTCTATTTGAGTTGGTAAAGAAGATTGTGCCCAAATTTGACCATGTGGATGTGGATTGCTACAACCCATTACGCTTCCTTTATTTTCAAAAATCTGAACGTAATTTATGAAATCTTGACTTCCCAATTCGATGTATTGCTCTTTCCAAACTTTAACCACTTTTTCAATATCTGAAACTTCCATTTCAGGTAAAGTGAGATTGTGTTTTGGTGAAAAACAAATGACTTTATTGATGCCACGTTCAGGTTTTAACTGAAATAAATTGTTGGAATTATTTTCAAAATCAACTTCATCTCGTAACAAAGCAGAAAAGTCATTTTCAAACACATAACAATCGGTGTAATTGTCATTTTTTACTCCGTTAGAACGAACATTTCCTGAGCACAAATAGCAATTCTCATCGTGCTCTGGACGATTTTCTTCTGCGATTTTCTCGTTTTGACCTTGCCATGGACGTTTGGCGCGATGTGGCGAAACCAAAATCCATTCGTCTAGCAAAGGATTATATCTTCTATGTGGATGTTCGTTGTGGTTGAATTGTTGCATGTTTTTATTTTGACACGAATTACACGAATTTTCACAAATTAATTAGCTTGTGAATTTCACAAATTCTAGATGATTTTTTTTTAACCATTAAGGTATTAAGTTTCATTAAGCTTAATTGCCTTAACTTTCTTAATGGTTGAAATTTTATTTTTTTTAATTATTATACTCTGATGTTCCTTTGGATATTTTGACTTTGTATGATTTTAATTCTATGCCAAATTTGGAACGATATTGTGATGAAATTTTTTCAATTAGTTCCTTTTCTGAGCCTTTTTCTACTAGATTTATGGAACAACCTCCAAAACCTCCACCCATCATCCTTGCTCCTAAAACCGAAGTTTCATTGGCTACAGCATCGACTAAAAAATCTAATTCCTCACAACTCACTTCATATTCTTTAGACAAACCGCGATGTGTTTCAGTCATTAAATTTCCTAATCTATTAAAATCTGAATTTTCTAAAGCATCAACGGCATCTTGAACACGTTGAATTTCTTTTACTACAAAATGACATCTTTTGTAAACGATTTCTCCTAGTTCATTTTTAAGAGCATTTACCATTTCTTCAGTACAATTTCTAAAGGTTTTTACTTCTGGAAAATGACTTTTTATGATGGCTAAACCTTGTTCTACCTCGTTTCTTCTGTCGTTATAACCTGATGTTAAATGTGTGTGTTTTACATTGCTATCCAATAAAAGTAGTGAATATTTTTTGAAATCAGCTTTATGATATTCGTATGCTAAGGTGTTGCAATCGAGTTTGATGACTTTATCTTTTTTGCCAAAAACTGAGGCAAATTGATCCATAATTCCACAATTTACACCTACAAAAGTGTGTTCTGATTTTTGTCCGATGAGTGCAATTTCCTCTTTGGTTAAACCTAAAGCAAACATTTTATTGAACGCATAAGCAAATCCACATTCCACTGCAGCCGAAGATGAAAGTCCGGAACCAATAGGAACAGAACTACTAAAAACTGCATTAAATCCGTTATCGAATTGCTTTTGCTCTTTTAATTGTTGCAAAACACCAAGAATGTAATTAATCCACATGGTTTGATTTGGAACTAAAGTATCTTTCAAATTAAATTCGAAAACCTCATTCAAATCTTTGGCTATGATTTTACAATCAGAATTTTTATTAGCTGAAATCGCAATACAAACGTATTTGTTGATTGCAGCTGGCAAAACAAATCCGTCATTATAATCAACATGTTCACCAATAATATTGATTCTTCCTGGCGAAAGGAAAATGTGTTCTGGTTTATTTTGAAAGGATTTTTCAAAATGCTCCGTTGTGTTTTTTATTAATTTTTTCTTCATGAGATAAATATTGCGGCTCTTATTTGATGTTTAATAGGATTGATGATGATGTGAGTCCATTTGATTTTACTTCCAATTTTACATCTCCAACTGTTTTTCCGGCTTGAATAATCACTTGACATTTTCCATTGAAAGCACTTCTTTGCCAAGCTCCATTAGCACATTTATCAGGTTCATGCGAACTTGGATCACCATTACCTACACCAATAATTTTAGCATCACCAGTTAGTTTGAAATAAACCATATTGTTAGCATTTGGTACTTCTCTTCCTTTATCATCAACAATCGAAATATTTACAATTACTCCATCTTTACCATCAGCTAAAACAGAAGATTTATCGGCTACAGCAATAACTTTTGTAGCGTGATTTGTAGTTTCAACTTTTGAAGTTAATTTCCTTCCGTTTTTATAAGCAACTGCTTCTAAAGTTCCTGGTTCGTAGTTGACTTCCCATTGCAAATGGCTATTTCTTGGCATGGATTTTTTACCTAAGCTTTTTCCGTTAAGGAATAATTCCACATCGTCAGCATTAGTATTTACCCAAACGTCAATGGATTTGCCTATCTTTTCTGACCAATTCCAATGTGGTGAAATGTGCAGAATATCTTCATTTGTCCACCAACTTTTATAGTAGTAATAAATATTTTTTGGAAAACCGCAAACATCTAAAATTCCAAAATGCGAACTAATATTGGGCCATTTGTAAGGTGTTGGTTCACCACGATAATCAAATCCTGTCCACACAAAACCTCCAAGCCAATAGTCATTTTCTGCAGCTAATTTCCACCAAGTTTCTGCTTTACTTGCCCACCAAGGATGTGTGATGTCTTGGTCTGGAACGTAAGCTCTAATTTCATCTTTTTCATAGATTCCACGAGTAGTTACTGTACTCCCCATTTCGGTTCCAAGCAATGGTTGATTGGGATGATCGCGATGATAATCGGCAACAGCATATTCACGATAATTAAATCCGCGAATCGGAATTACTTCATTTACACCTTTGAATTCGTTAGGCATATCAGCTGCATATGTTGAAGTTCTCGTTGGGTCTAATTCTTCTTGTATAGCTAAAAGTGTTTTTGCAATTCGTTTTCCGTAGTCGTTTCCTTGAATATTTTGTTCTTCATTTCCAATGGACCATAAAAAAACGGAAGCGTGATTTCTATCGCGTTTAAGTATTCGTTTAAACTGGTCGATATATTCTGGACTGCTGTTTAGCAAACGTTGTTCATCAACAACTAACATTCCCAAACTATCACAAGCTTCTAAGAGTTCTGGATTTGGTGCGTTATGACTTGCTCTGTAAGCATTAGAACCCATTTCTTTAAGTAATTTTATACGATAATATTGCATAAAATCGGGTAGCGCACTTCCAATTCCGGCGTGGTCTTGATGGTTGTTTGTTCCTTGAATTTTGATTTTTTTGCCGTTTAAGAAAAAGCCTTCTTTGGCATCGAATTTAACTGTTTTTATTCCGAAGCGAGTTTTCGTTTGATGTAGAATTTGGTTTTCCGATTTTACAACAGAAATTACCTTATACAAATACGGATTTTCAAGCGACCAAAATGTAACGTTTTTCAAGTTCAAATTTTGCTTAATGGTGGTTTTTCCATTTACTGAAAGTGCAACTTTTTGTTCAGAAGTTTTACCTAATTGTTTGCCATTTCTATCTGTAATTATGGAATAAACAACAGCATTTGAAGATTGTAGATTTTTATTTTCAACTTCAGTTTCTACAGTTACAGTTGCGTTTGTACCGTTTATTTTTGAATGCACAAAAACACCATCATTTGGGATGAAAATTTTATCGGTAACATTCAACCAAACGTGACGATAAATTCCGGCACCTTCATAAAACCAACCTTCATATTGTGTAGCATCCACTCGAATTACAATAACATTATCACCTTCAAAATTTACATAATCTGAAACATCAAAGAAATTACCAACGTAACCGCTAAAATTAGTTCCCACATAAAATCCGTTCAACCAAATTTCGGCATTTCTGTAAATACCGTCAAATTGAAGTTCGAATCGTTTTCCATCGTCTTTTTTATCTACAGAAAAATGTTTACGATACCAACCAATACTCGTTTCTGTATAAGCACCACCAACAGGTTTGTAACCGTGACTGTCCATTTCAACTTGGTCTGATTTTACAAAAGGAAGTTCGACAACCCAATCGTGTGGAACGTTGATTTTTTTCCAAGTGGAATCTACAAATTTTGGGTTTACAATAGTAGTTGCATATACATTAGACTTGTGAAGCAACGCTGTTTTTCCATAATCGAAATCTTTGGAAACATCAGATGAATTTCCAAAATGAAATTTCCAATCTTCGTCTAAACTGATTTTTTTCTGAGCAAAAGTTGTACTTAAACCCATTAGAAGTAGAGCAAAATAGTATATTTTTTTCATCATAATTATTCTTTAAATGCATCTAATGCTGGTGATGGTTTTCCGTCAGCTTGCCATGCGCTTAAACTGTATCCACTCCATGATTTTGCGCCTTGTGGTTCCCAATACATCACTCCCAAACCTCTTTTATTTGGAACTTTTTTAACGGCTTCAATAGTAGCTTTTAATAATTCATAAGTGTTTTGAACTTTATCATCTTCACCACCAACTTCAACAATCATAACATCTTTATTGTAACGTTTTACCATATCGTTTAGGTTGAATTCTAAATCCGCAATGGTTTCTAAATAATCTTTTTTAATCCAATAAGGATAATAAGAAAGTCCGATAATATCGTATTTAACCTTTTGAGCTGTGGCATTATCGAAGAACGTTCTAAATTTAGCATTGTTGTTTCCTTCATCAACGTGAACGATTACTTTGATTTTTTTATCCACAGCTTTAACAGCATCGTAACCTTTGTTTAAAAGTTGTCCAAGCTGATTCCAGTTATCGGTGCTTCCTTCTGGCCACATCATTCCGCCTGGAATTTCATTTCCAATTTGAACCCATTCTGGAGTTACACCAGCATTTTTTAATGCCGAAATTACATCAAAAGTATGATTGTAAACATCGTTTAATAATTCTGGGAAACTGTGATTTTTCCATGCGGCAGGTTTATTTTGCTTTGCAGGATCAGCCCAAGAATCGGAATAATGAAAGTTAATCATCACACGCATGCCCATTTTTTGAGCACGCAATGCCATTGCTACAGTTTCATCTTTACTACAATGTCCGCTTGCTTTGTCATCATTTGGATTTACCCAAACACGCAAACGAACCGAATTCATTCCTCTGTCTTTAAGTAGTTGTAAACATTCTTTTTCAGTTCCATCTTGGTCATAAAATTTGTAACCTGTGGCTTCCATTTGAGGTAACCAACCCACATCGGCGCCTTTTACGAAAGTCGATTTAGAACTTTTACAAGAAGCTAATAAAACCGAAAGCGCTATTATTTTTAGAATATTTTTCATTATTAATTTGGACTAAAAGCATCCATCACTGGAAGCGAATTGTTGTTAAAATCCCATAAAGCTTGATTTTCCCATGAAGAACCATTTGTAGATTGAGTTCCACGAAAAGCAACCCATTCTGAACCCCAATAACAAAAACCTAGTCCATGAGAATTTTGTTTTACAAGGTTTTTTATTGCCAAAACAAAAGTTTTCTGACCTTCATTGGATGCTGGATAAGTTGTAATTAATTGGTCATTTTGTCCTACTATATTATTGGTCCAATCGTTCCAATTTAATGTAAATGGATAAGCTGTTTCCGCAATTATGACTTTTTTGTTGTGTGTTTGTCCTAAAGATGTAATTGTAGAATTTACATCTGAAAGATTTTTTCCGTGCCAAATTGGATAATAAGACAATCCGATGTAATCATAATTTATAGTACTCATTTTATTAAAAAACCATGTAGCTCCACTTCCGATTCCGGCATAATGAAGCATTATTTTTGTATTAGGTTTTTGTGTTCTAATTTTGGTACTTATAGCAGCAATTAATTGCAAACTTTGACTTTCATTGTTGATTAAATGTCCTTGAGGCCAAAGCAATCCGCTATTGATTTCGTTACCTATTTGGATAATATCAGGATTGATTTCTGTTAAAATGGTTGCTGTATAATTTTCGGCTGCTGTTTTTAAATCATTAAAACTTAAACTTTGCCATTCTGCTGGAGTTGTTTGATTGGCTGGATCAGCCCAAGTATCTGAATAATGAACCGAAAGCCAAACTTTAAATCCGGCATTTTTAGCTCTTGTGGCAAATGTTTTTACTTCATTAAAAGTAGATTGATTTACTGTTGGATTTTTCCATAAACGAATTCTTATAGTATTGCAACCTGCATTTTTTAATGTAGTTAATGCGTCTTGAGCGACACCATTGTTTTTGTAGATAATACCTTCACTTTCAATTAAAGGTAAAAATGACATATCAGCTGCACGAATAAAATCATCCGTTGGTGTTGGAGTCGGTGAAGGTGTTTGTTGAACATCATCACTTGAGGAACATGACACTAATGAAATACTAAAAATTAAAATAAATAGCTTTTTCATAACTTATATTTTTTCAAATTTGAATGTGGTTTTATTATGATAAGTTTCGTCTTTTTTCAAAACTGCACTTGGAAAATGTTCGTGATTTGGTGCATCTGGAAAATTTTGTGCTTCAAAACAAATACCACTTAATGGATGGTAACTCGCATTTTCTTTTCCTTTGATTTGATTAAAACAATTTCCTCCAACATAAATATGAATTGCTGGCTGGTTAGTAAAAACCGACATTTTCAAACTATTCTTTTTACTTATTAAAATAGCTGAAACAGTATCATTATCATTTAAAACAAAGGTGTTATCAATTTTAGTCGGACATTCTTTTGGTAAATTAAAATCGAATGGACTTCTAGCAACTTCAAAAAATCTACCTGTTGGTATATTATCAATATTGGTTTCCAAAGTTTTGGATGAATTTACAAATAAATCTTGATTCACAATATCTTCAGATTGTCCGTCTAAGTTAAAATAGCTATGTTGTGTGAGATTTATAATGGTATCTTCAGTAGATTTTGCAATCATATCTACTTTCAATTCGTTATCTTCAGTTAAGATATAAGTCACTTGTGTCGTTAATTGTCCTGGAAAATTTTCTTCATTGTCTTGACTTATATATTCCAACGTAATTGCATTTGTCGTAACATTCTTAACACTCCATAATGCTTTGCTAAATCCATTGATTCCTCCGTGAAGTTGATGAGAGCCATGATTTTTTGTAAGTTCTACTTTATTTCCGTTTAAAATAAATTCAGCGTTATTTATTCTTCCTGCATATCTTCCAACTATGGCACCTAAATATGGAGCACTAGGTAAATTAAATGATTGAATATAATTTTCTAAAGTTTCAAAGCCTAGAACAATATCAACTTTTTCCTTTTTGGAAATGGGAATTTTTATTGAAGAAATTACTGCTCCATAATTAATCACTTCAACTTCAAAACCATTTTTATTGGACAAATTGTAACAAAACACTTCTTTATCACTAGGTAAATAACCAAATGATTTGTCTTTTTTAGATTCTTTAAAATGTGAATTACGAATTTTTAACATCATTATTTTATTAATATAATATCAAAAGTAAAAAAATACATTTCTAAACCATACCAGTACCTACCAGTTTTTATGTAACTTGCCACCAGTTAATTTATTTCTTATGAAAATTATTACTGTTGATAATCATTCCAATTTACCAAAGTACAAACAAATTGTCCATTCAATAGAAGCTGCTATTTCTGAAAATCGATTAAAAAAAAATGACAAATTACCTTCTGTTAACAAGGTAAGTTTAGAATTTTCTATTTCAAGAGACACGGTTTTACTAGCTTATGATGAGCTAAAAAAACGTGGTATTATTTATGCTATTTTAGGGAAAGGATACTATGTAAAAAGTGTGGAATTTAGTTTTGAACAAAGAATTTTTTTATTGTTTGATGAATTAAATATTTTTA
>JAAFHW010000029.1 GCA_013298525.1 Flavobacteriia bacterium | reverse complement strand
TGAGCATATTTAGCAATGTCTTCTTCGTGAGTTACCAGAATTACAGTGTTTCCTGATGCGTGAATATCTCCAAATAGTTTCATGATTTCTACCGATGTTTTACTATCAAGGTTTCCTGTTGGTTCATCGGCAAGGATGATTGAAGGTTTGTTAACCAAAGCTCTTGCTACTGCAACACGCTGACGTTGACCTCCAGAAAGTTGATTAGGTTGGTGATCCATTCTATCGTCTAATCCGACTTGAGTAAGTACTTCTGTGGCTCTTTTATTTCTTTCAGATTTTGGATAACCTGCATAAATCATTGGTAAAGCAACGTTATCTAAAGCGGTTGTTCTTGGCAAAAGATTAAAAGTTTGAAAAACAAAACCAATTTCTTTGTTACGAACTTCTGCCAAATCATCATCGTGCATTTGAGAAACATCTTTTCCGTTAAGAATGTAGGTTCCTGAGGTTGGTGTGTCTAAACATCCTAAAATATTCATCAAGGTTGATTTTCCTGAACCAGAAGGTCCCATTAAAGCAACATACTCACCTTTATTGATTTGCAAATCAATTCCTTTTAATACATAAATAGTTTCGTTTCCGAGGATGAAATCTCTTTTGATGTCTGAGATTTTTATAAGAGTGTTTGACATGATAATTTGGACTAATAAATGATTAGTAGTTTAAAACTGTATAAAGTTACAAATTCAAAACTAAAAAATGACATTTATATAAGTTTAACATTTAATTATATAACATTACAAATGGATGTTGGAAGTAGTTTTACATAAATATTAAAACTTATAAATTATGAAAAAAAGTATGTTAAAATTTGGAATCCTTTCGATGGTTCTAATAGGAATGGTTTCTTGTCAAAATAAGGAAAAAGAGGCTGCAGATAAAAGAATCAGTGAACTTGAAAGCTATGTAGATTCATTAAAAATGGCGGACACAGATGAAATGATGGCAAATTGGGATCAAATTGCTACTGATTTTGATAGAAAAAGTGCTGATGCAAATGAATCTTTAGTTGCACTTGATGAAGCTACAAAAACTGCATCTCAAGAAAAAATTAATGCAACTGTTGCAAAATATGATGAGTTGAAAGTTAGTATGGAAACAAAAAAAGCAGCAACAATTTCGGCTAAACCAAATCCAAGTCAGCTTTTAAGAGATAGACTTTTTGGTGCTGGAAAAATCGGCGACGATATGAGTTTTGCATGGGTTAATAAAGATAATATCTTGAAAACATATGAAACTTTTTTCCAATCTTACAAAGACAACAAAGAAGATTTTTCAAGAGAAGATTATGATGAAATTAAACTAATGTATGAAGCATTAGATAACAGAAAAAATACAGTTGAAAAAGAAGGATTAACATCTGACGATAATAGCTCAATAGCTTCAATAAAATTGAAATTTGGACCAATGTTTAAATTAAACAGAATGGGTGCAAAAAGTAGAGAAACATCAGAAGCTAAAGAATAGAGGTTTTTGTTTATTATTAATTCAGGAAAATGGCAATCAGGGATGGTTGCCATTTTTTTATACTCTAATTACAAAATGCTCTTTTTCTTGTTCGGTTCTAAAAAATACAATTCCCCATTGAAAGGTATCAATAGTTATGGTAACTTTTGGATGGTTTTTAATAATTTCCCAAGCTTCTTCCATATCTAAACTCCAATGAATATCGTCAAAAATCCAAACGGAATCGTTGGTAGTTGTTGGAAGTAATAGTTCAAAATAGTCTAAAGTTGCTTTTTTTGAGTGATTGCCATCGAAGTAGATTAGTGAAATAGGTTGAGTTATTGCCAAGTTATTTTTTAAATAAGATGAAAACTCTGTTTTTTCTACTTTTATATTAAAGAAACCAAACTTTTGAAATAAGATTATTGCAACATCAGATGTTTTCGGGCAACCTTCAAGCGTGGTGATTTTCGCATTTGAGTTTCCCAATGAAAGAGCCGAAGTTGCTAATCCTAAAGAAGTTCCAATTTCAAGAATACTTTCTGGTTGAAAATAATTTACAATTCTAAATAAAAGTTCCGCTCTTTTTGGAGAAATTCCAGCGTTTTTTGCAATTTGGTTTATGGCTCGTGTATTGCTTTTAAAAACTCGTGAACCAGCACCAAAATCGGTGACTTCGATACTTGTTTTGCTGTTTAAGAGAAATTTTCGGTACTCATTTAAAGATTGATATTCAGGATAATTCTTCTTATTATAAAAACATTTGGTAACCAAATCAAACACAAACGGCGAATGCACTCCGTGTTGATTCTTGGAGTTCCAAAGGAAGTTTAGATATGATTTTATAATTTGTAACATTATTACTATTTATTATTCCATTTTAGAAGAAAGTTCAAACCAACGTTCTTCTTTTTCTTCAAGCGTTTTAATTACTTTTTGTAGTTCGTTAGCTTTGGTTTCTATATCATTATCGGCTACTTTTCCATCAGAGAATAGTTGCTCGATTTGTTTCTTTTGGTATTCTAAATCTTTGATTTCTTTTTCAATTTTATTAAATTCTTTTTGTTCGTTAAAGTCTAAACCTGAGGAAATTGTTTTAGTTTTCCAATTGTTCTTTTCCTTGTTATCGTCTTTGTTTGTTGGCTCAGTCGAATCTTCATAAGCTCTAAAATCTGAATAATTTCCTGGGAAGTTTTCTACAATTCCGTCACCTCTAAAAACGAATAAATCATCTACAATTTTATCCATGAAATACCTATCGTGCGAAACTACAAGCAAACAACCCGGAAAGTCCAATAAGAAACTTTCTAATACATTTAAGGTAACGATATCTAAGTCATTCGTTGGCTCATCCAAAATTAAGAAATTCGGATTCTGAATCAAAACCGTACATAAATACAATCGTTTCAATTCGCCACCAGAAAGTTTTTCTACAAAATCATATTGTTTTTTGCTGTCAAATAAAAATCGCTCCAACAATTGCGAAGCCGAAATCAATTTCCCTTTCATCAACGGAATGTATTCTCCGTATTCCTTAATAATATCGATAACGCGTTGACCCGGTTTTGGATTGATTCCGCTTTGTGTGTAATAGCCAATTTTAATTGTATCACCAGTAATTACTTTTCCAGAATCAGTCGGAATGGTTTGTGTCAACAAGTTCAAAAACGTCGATTTTCCAGTTCCGTTTTTACCAATAATCCCAATTCGAGCACCACGTTGAAAATCGAAACTAAAATTCTCTAAAATCTTTTTATCGCCAAACTTTTTTGAAATTTTATGTAACTCAATAATCTTGCTTCCAAGACGTTCCATGTTGATTTCTAATTCAATTTTGTTCTCTTTTCTTCTGCTTTCTGCCTTTTCTTTGATAACATAAAAGTCATCTTGACGCGATTTTGATTTGGTAGTTCTAGCTTTAGGTTGTCTTCGCATCCAAGCTAATTCTTTTACAAAAAGATTTTGTGCCTTATCAATAGAAGCATTTTCTGAAGCTAATCGTTCTTCTTTTTTCTCTAAATAATACGAATAATTCCCTTTGTAACTGTATAATTTTCCGTTGTCTAATTCAATGATTTCATTGCAAACACGTTCCAAAAAGAAACGGTCGTGCGTAACCATAAACAATGTAATGTTTTCTTTTGCAAAATAACTTTCCAACCATTCAATCATTTCCAAATCCAAGTGATTGGTTGGCTCGTCTAATATTAATAAATCAGGTTTGTTGATAAGAATAATCGCCAACGAGAGACGTTTTTTCTGTCCACCAGACATGTTTTTTACTTTCAATTTGAAATCTTCCAACTTCAATTTGAACAAAATTTGTTTGAATTGGGTTTCAAAATCCCAAGCATTATGACGGTCCATATCATCGAAAGCTTTTTCGTAAGCTTCAGTATCTTCTGGGTTTTCTAATGCTTTTTCATAGCGTTCAATTACATGTAGAATTTCATTGTCTGACGCAAAAATACTTTCTTCAACAGTCAATTCATCTTGTAATTGAGGAACTTGCGATAGGAAAGCCATTTTTATTTCTTTTCTAATCACGACTTGCCCAGAATCTGGTTCGTCTTCGCCATTAATAATTTTCATAATGCACGTTTTGCCTGAACCATTTTTGGCAATAAAAGCAATTTTTTGGTCTTTATTTATTCCAAACGAAATGTCTTTGAACAAAGTGCGTTCTCCAAATGATTTCGAAATATTTTCTACAGAAAGGTAATTCACAGTTGTAATTTTTTTGCAAAAGTAGATTATATTTGTCAAATGCAACTATCGGTTATCATCCTAAATTATAATGTGCGCTATTTTTTAGAGCAATGCGTTTTAAGTGTCCAAAAAGCACTTTCAACCATTGATGGCGAAATCATCGTGATTGATAACAATTCTTCTGATGATAGTTGTGCGATGATGAAAGAGTTGTTTCCGAATGTAAAACTCATTGAAAACAAAGAAAATTTAGGTTTCCCAAAAGGAAATAACATTGGTGTAGCTCAAGCCAAAGGCGACTATATTTGTATTTTAAATCCAGATACAGTTGTTGCGGAAGATACATTTGTAAAAATTCTAAATTCTAAATTCCAAATTCCAAATTCTGAAATTGGAATAATAGGATGTAAACTTATTGACGGAACTGGAAAGTTTCTACCCGAAAGTAAGCGTGGCATACCAACTCCATGGGTTGCCTTCACAAAAATCTTCGGATTGTATAAAATTTCCAAAGTTTTTGGAAAATACTATGCCCAACATTTAACCGAAAATCAATCTGGAAAAGTTGATATTTTGGTTGGTGCTTTTATGGTAATGAAACACGAATTGTATAATGAAATTGGAGGTTTCGATGAAAATTGCTTCATGTATTCAGACGATATAGATTTGAGTTACATGGTGTTGCAAAAAGGAAATTATAATTATTATTTTCACGAAACAACTGTAATACATTATAAAGGAGAAAGCACTATTCGTGATGAAAAGTATATGAAACGCTTTCAAGAAGCTATGAATTTCTTTTATACTAAACATTTTAAGAAATCAGTTGTATTCGATTTTTTTATGAAAATAGGTGTTTTTGTTTTTTCGTTTATTAAGAAAAATCAATCTAAAGAAATAAAAAGAACGATTGATGAATATATAATTTTTTCTAAAGATTCATTACAATTGGATTTGAACAAAAAAGAAACAATTTTAAATGATTTTTCAGAATTCAAAAACAATGTAAATTTGAATACTGAAATCATTTTTGATACAAAATCATTTAGTTATAAGGAAATTATAGATTTTATGAATTCAAATAAAAGTAAGAATTTAACATTTAAGAATTATATTTCTAATTCTAATTACCTTATTGGAAGCAATAATTCAATTGATAGAGGAGAAATCATAACATTAAAAAATTAATGTATTCTTTACAAAATGAAGATAAAATTACTAATTTTGCAATCATTATAAAAAAACACAACTTTAGTTTAAAGATATGGCAAAGTTTGAATTGAAATTACCTAAAATGGGTGAAAGCGTTGCTGAAGCAACAATTACCAATTGGTTAAAAAACGTTGGAGATACCATCGCAATGGACGAAGCAGTTCTTGAAATTGCTACCGATAAAGTGGATAGTGAAGTACCAAGTGAAGTTTCAGGTGTTTTAGTAGAACAACTTTTTGGGAAAGATGATGTGGTAAAAGTGGGTCAAACTATTGCAATTATTGAAACAGAAGGAAGAAGTGTAGAAGCACCTAAACCTGCTGAAGTTGCAGCTCCAAGTGTTGCTGAAGTTGCTAAAACTTTAGAAGTAGTTAAAGAAAATGTTGCACCAGCTGATTTTAGTGGTTCTGATAAATTCTTTTCGCCATTAGTAAAAAACATTGCTAAAGAAGAAGGTGTTTCAGTTGCTGAATTAGAAAGTATTTCTGGCTCAGGAAAAGATGGTCGTGTTACTAAAGAAGATATATTAAATTTTGTAAAGAATAGAACAAGTCAGCCAGTTGTAACACAAACCGTTGCTCCAGTTGCACAACCTATAACACCACCTGTTCAATCTACAACAACTTCTGCTGTTCCAGTTTCTGTAAATGGTGGTGATGAAATTGTAGAAATGGACAGAATGCGTAAATTGATTTCTGGTTATATGGTCGCTTCGGTTCAAACGTCTGCTCACGTACAGTCGTTTATTGAAGTTGACGTAACTAATATTGTAAAATGGAGAGATAAAGTAAAAGGTGCTTTCGAAAAACGCGAAGGTGAGAAATTGACTTTCACCCCAATTATGATGGAAGCAGTTGCTAAAGCTTTAAAAGATTTTCCTGGAATGAATATTTCTGTTGATGGAGATTACATCATTAAAAAGAAAAACATCAATTTAGGAATGGCTGCAGCTTTGCCGAATGGAAATCTTATTGTTCCAGTAATTAAAAATGCTGATCAATTGAATTTGGTTGGAATGGCAAAAGCCGTAAACGATTTAGGAAATAGAGCCAAAGCTGGAAAATTAAAACCAGACGATACTCAAGGCGGAACATATACAGTTACAAACGTAGGAACTTTTGGTTCTGTATTCGGAACACCTATTATTAATCAACCACAAGTAGGAATCTTAGCTCTTGGTGCAATTAGAAAAGTTCCAGCAGTTATTGAAACTCCAGAAGGTGATTTTATCGGAATTCGTCAGAAAATGTTCTTATCACATTCTTATGACCACAGAGTTGTAGATGGTGCACTTGGCGGAAGTTTTGTAAAACGTGTAGCCGAATATCTTGAAGCATTTGATGTAAATAGAGAATATTAAAAAAAATAAAAAAATATAAATTGTAACCCTTTCAATGATAACAAATTGAAAGGGTTTCTTAATTTTTGATTAAAACTTTTTAAATAATCGATAAACGGTAACAACATTATTTTATATTTGTCAGCTAACATTTTTAAAAAAATGGAATTAAAATTAAACAGACCAATTTGCTTTTTCGACCTTGAAACTACAGGAATTGATGTTGCTAAGGATAGAATTGTAGAAATCTCAATCTTCAAAGTATATCCTAACGGAAATAAAGAAAGCAAGACATGGTTAGTAAACCCAACAATTCCAATTCCACCTCAAACAACTGCTGTTCATGGTATTACTAATGAAAAAGTAGCTAACGAACCAACCTTCAAAGAATTAGCATCACAAGTTCATAATATGATTAAGGATTCTGATTTGGCTGGATTTAATTCAGACAGGTTTGATATTCCACTTTTAGCTGAAGAATTACTTCGTGCTGAAGTAGATTTTGATATGAAAAACAGGGTTTCGGTAGATGTTCAAACTATTTTTCACAAAAAAGAAGAGCGAACTTTAAGTGCAGCTTTGAAATTTTATTGTGGTACTAATTTAGAGAACGCCCATTCTGCTGAAGCAGATACTATGGCAACTTATGAAATTCTAAAAGCACAATTAGACAGATATGACGATTTAGATAACGATATGAAATGGTTGTCTGAATTTACTACTCGTAAAAAATCAGTTGATTTTGCTGGTTTTATTGCTTTGAATAATGAAGGAAAAGAAATTTTTACTTTCGGAAAAAACAAGGGTCAATTAGTAGAGGAAGTGCTTGAAAAAGAACCAGGTTACTATGGTTGGATTCAAGGTGCTGATTTTCCTCTTTACACTAAAAAAGTATTGACAGGAATTAAATTAAGAAAACTTAATAATAAACTAAGTTAAAAGTAGGGTTTTTATCTTACAAATTGTTACTACTACTTATGAAAATAATTTGCATCGGAAGAAATTATGTTAAACACATCGAGGAACTTCAAAATGAACGTCCTGATGAGCCTGTAGTTTTCTTAAAGCCGGATTCTGCAATTTTGTTAAAACAACATCCTTTTGTAATTCCAGAGTTTAGTGATGATGTGCATCATGAAGTTGAAGTTTTGGTTAAAATAAATAAAGTCGGAAAATATATAGATGCAAAATTTGCTCACAATTATTACGATGAAATCGGATTAGGAATCGATTTTACAGCAAGAGATTTGCAAGCTAAGCTTAAAGAAAAAGGTTTGCCTTGGGAAAAATCTAAAGCTTTTGACGGTTCAGCGGTAATTGGTGAATTTTATCCGAAAAATGAGTTTATTTCATTAGAAAATATTAACTTTGAGTTACATAGCAATGGAAGTGTAGTTCAGAAAGGAAATTCGAGTCACATGATTTGGAGAATTGATGAACTTATTTCGCACGTTTCTCAATATTTTACATTAAAAAAAGGGGATATTATATTTACAGGAACTCCAGAAGGAGTAAGTGCTGTAAAACCAAACGATATATTAGAAGGATTCATAGAAAATAAAAAATCATTTAGAATACAAGTTAAATAATGGCAATAAATTATAACCTCTCAAAAGTTTACGCTCTTTCGGATAATGATCCGGAATTTGTAATGCAAATTATCTCACTTTTTGTAACCGAAGTGCCTCAAGATTTGAAGCAAATAGAGCAAGGTATTAAAGATAAAGATCACAAGCAAGCTTATGCTTATGCACATAAGATTAAGCCAACTCTAGACTTATTAGGAATGACTATGGCTTATGAAGAAATTCTCCAAGTTGAAGCTTGGACAAGAGCAGAAGGCAAGAGAAAAGAAATTGAAGCTACTTTTGAAAGTATTCAAGATCAAGTTGATAAAGCAATAAAAGAAATCAAAAAAGATTTCGAAATATAATAGTAAGAAGCGAATGGCTTGGGATTTATCTGCAAGTCATTTTCCAGCTTTCCGCAGTATCTTTTATTTTGTTGCCTTCGAGAACGTTTCTTTAATCACAACTCAAAGTTTTAGGCAACAAAATAAAAGGATACATACTCCATCTGGGCTAAAAAAGTGATTCATTTTTTTATTTGTACTATCTTTGCTAATCAAATCAATAATCGAAATCAATATTTTTTGATATGATTGAAGTAACTGCATTAGACAGTTGAAAAACAAATACTAAACTTCAAATGAAAGCAGCCATAGTTACCATAGGTGACGAAATCCTAATAGGACAAATCATTGATACCAATTCCGGATACATCGCAAAAGCATTAGATAAAATTGGAGTTCAAACCCACGAACTACTATCAATAAGTGATGATAAACAACACATTTTAGACACTTTTAAGTCGCTACAAAACAAAGTCGATTTTGTTGTTATAACTGGAGGATTAGGTCCAACTAAAGATGATATTACAAAACATACATTTTGCGAATACTTCAACGATACATTAGTTATAAATAAAGAAGTTGAATCGCATGTTATCGAATTGATTGAATCGGTAATGAAACGTCCAGCCTCTCAGATGAATAAAGATCAAGCGCTGGTTCCTTCAAAATGCGAGGTTCTTTTCAATAAAGTCGGAACTGCACCAGGAATGTGGATGAAAAAAGAAAATACAGTCTTTATTTCGCTTCCAGGCGTTCCTTACGAAATGAAATATATTGTCGAAAACGAAATCATTCCTAAAATAGTAAAAGAGTACAAACGACCTTACATTTTACACAAAACAATAATGACCTATGGACAAGGTGAAAGTCTTGTAGCTGAGCGAATTGAAAACTGGGAAAACAATTTGCCAGAATTTGTAAAATTAGCTTATTTACCTGCTCCTGGAAGAGTTCGTTTGCGCTTAACAGCTCGCGGAACTGAGAAAGAAATTCTCGAAAAAGCAATCGATACTAATGTAACATCGTTGGCTAAAATAATTGGAGATATTATTGTAGGATTTGATGATGATGAAACTATTGAAGTCGTTTTAGGAAGATTGTTAACGCAACAAAACAAAACAATAGCAACAGCCGAAAGTTGTACTGGAGGAAAAATTGCACAAGTTTTGACATCAGTTTCAGGTGCTTCAAATTATTTTAGAGGAAGCGTAGTTTCTTATGCAACAGATACAAAAGTTTCAGTTTTAGGAGTTTCCGAGGAAACAATAAAAAAATACACCGTTGTTAGTGCTCAAGTTGCAAAAGAAATGGCGCTTGGAATTCAAAAATTAATGAAAACAGATTACGCAATTGCTACAACTGGCAATGCTGGACCATCAAAAGGTGATGCTGATGCAGAGGTTGGAACCGTTTTTTTAGCTTTAGCTACACCAAGTGAAGTAATAGTAGAAGAATTTAATTTTGGTCAACCACGTGAAAAAGTGATAGATAGAGCAGTAAATAAAGCATTTGAAATGTTGCAAAAAGAAATTTTAAAAAATCTCTAATATTTTTTTGTGTATAAGGTTTCTTTTTTGTTTCTTTGCACCCTCGATTTGAATAACGATAAAAGATAAGCATAATGTCAAGAGTTTGTGACCTTACAGGTAAAAGAGCGATGGTAGGAAATAATGTTTCTCACGCAATGAACAAAACTAAGAGAAAATTTTCTGTAAACTTAGTTAAAAAACGTTTCTATCTTGCTGAAGAAGACAGATGGGTTACTTTAAGAGTAGCTGCTTCTACAATTAAAACAATCAATAAAAATGGATTAGCTGCTGTGTTAAAAACAGCTAAAGCTAATGGTTTTATTAAATAATTCCATATCCAATAAAAATAAAGCAAGATGGCAAAGAAAGGTAATAGAATCCAAGTAATTTTAGAGTGTACTGAGCACAAAGGAACAGGTCTTCCTGGAACTTCACGTTACATTACAAACAAAAACAAAAAAAATACTCCAGACAGATTAGAGATTAAGAAATTTAATCCAATCTTAAAGAGAATGACTGTTCATAAAGAAATTAAATAATTAGAAATTTCACATTTGTTGAATTTCAAATACACATTTTAATCATGGCAAAGAAAACCGTTGCAACGTTACAAACAGCTTCTAAGAGATTAACAAAAGCTATCAAAATGGTAAAATCTCCTAAAACAGGTGCTTATACTTTTGTTGAAAGCATTATGACTCCAGAAGAAGTGGATGCTTTCTTATCAAAGAAATAATTCCTAATTAAATATATATCAAAGCTACTTTCGTATGGAAGTAGCTTTTTTATTTTTATATTTGTCTCTAATTTTATTGATAAGGACTAAAATCTTTTCTAGCATCCTTATTCTTAATACATAAATTGAAGAAATGAGTTTTTTTAAAAGAATATTTTCATCAGAAAAAAAAGAAACACTAGATAAAGGTTTAGAGAAAACTAAAACAACGTTTTTTTCTAAATTAACTAAAGCTATTGCTGGTAAATCTAAAGTTGATGATGAGGTTTTGGATAACCTTGAAGAGATTTTGGTTTCATCAGATGTAGGTGTTGAAACAACATTAAAAATCATAAAAAGAATTGAAACAAGAGTTTCAAATGATAAATATCTTGGAACAGAAGAGTTAAATCAAATCCTTCGTGAAGAAATAGCTTCTTTATTGTCTGAAACTAAATCTGGAGAAGAATCAGAATTTAAAATTCCAGCCAATAAAAAACCATACGTAATTATGGTTGTAGGAGTTAATGGAGTAGGAAAAACAACAACTATAGGTAAGTTGGCTTTCCAGTTTAAAAAAGCAGGTTATAAAGTTGTTCTTGGCGCTGCAGATACCTTTCGTGCCGCAGCAATTGACCAATTGCAAATTTGGGCTGATAGAGTAGGTGTGCCAATAGTTAAACAACAAATGGGAAGTGATCCTGCTTCAGTAGCTTTTGATACTTTACAAAGTGCTGTGGCTCAAAATGCCGATGTTGTAATCATTGATACTGCCGGTCGTTTACACAATAAAGTTGGTTTGATGAACGAGCTTTCTAAAGTTAAAAAAGTAATGCAGAAAGTGGTTGAAGACACACCAAACGATGTACTTTTAGTTTTAGATGGGTCTACTGGGCAAAATGCATTTGAACAAGCCAAACAATTTACAGCTGCAACTGAAGTATCTTGTTTAGCTGTGACAAAACTAGACGGAACTGCAAAAGGTGGTGTAGTGATTGGTATTTCTGATCAATTCCAAATTCCAGTTAAATATATCGGTGTAGGTGAAGGAATTGAAGATTTACAAGTTTTTAATAAATATGAATTTGTAGATAGCTTTTTTAAATAATTGCTTAAAAATCAAATTTTACCTATATGAATAAAATTGTATCTTTTTTTAAAACATCTTCTCCAATAATTTTGATTTTAATTTGTTTCGGATTAGGTGTTTTAGCAAAACTTATAGAAAAGAAATTCTCAGATACAGCAATGGGCTTACAGCTTATAACTTTTATATTATTTGTGTATGCACTGAAAAGAATATTTGATAAAATATTTAAATAAAAAATAAGCGCTTTATTGATATAAAGCGCTTATTTTTTGCCAAAGAACATCATCAAAATCAGACAATGCCATACTTACTGTGTCTGCAGCATCACCCATTCGAATGATTACCATTTTTTTACTTGGTACAACATAAATTTTTTGATCGTCTTTGCCCAAAGCACAATACATATCACTTGGAGCGCTCGGAATTATACTTCCATTAAATTGAAATTGTGTTTGAGGTAAATGATAAGAAGACTTTCCATTTAGCCACCACAAATAACCATACGATTGATTAATGCTTTGCGATGTAGTTGTAGCATTATTAAAGAAAGCTTCATTAACTACTTGGTTGCCATTCCATTTTCCTTTATTTAAAGCCATTAATCCGAAACGAGCCATATTTCTTGAAGTACTCCAATAAACACTAAGTCCATCACCAGAATTTATCCAACTTCCACCAGTCATACCGAGTTTGTCTCTTAGTTTTGTGTTGAAGTAGTTGGTCCAAGTTTGTCCACTTTCTTGAGCAATAACGTCTTGAAGTTTTACATAAACATTATGGTAAGCCCAACGTGTACCAGCATCTGCAACATACTGAAGATTTGCTGGAGATACATCGTCACCCAAAGCATCATTCAAACCTGAATTCATAGACAAAAGATTCTTACATGTTATTAAGTTTTCTTTTGCTAATGGAGCGCTTGTCCAACCTGTTCCTAAGTAGTCAGAAACTTTGTTATTGATGTTGATTAATCCTTCTTGTTCGGCAATTCCTGTGACAGTTGATGTTAATGTTTTACCTGCACTTGCCCAATACCATGGAGTTGTTGCAGAATGTCCGTTAAAATAATTTTCTAAAACGATTCTTCCATTTACCAATATTATAAATGATTTGGAATGCTTTAATTGTAAATAATCTAATAAAGGTTGAACCGCACTTTGATTCCAACCTAAAGAAGAAATTGACTTTGTTTCCCAAGTATTACTTCCGTCATTTGGAGGGAAATACATAGTTTCTTCAGGAGTACTAGGAGTACTTGTATCGGTATCGGAACTACAGCCGAAAATTAATAAAGAAAGCGCTAAAAGTGTAATATATTTTCTCATAATTGGTAGGTTTTCAATTAAGACAATAGATTATCAAAAAGGTTTAATCAAAAATACTTTTTTATTATTTAAAATATGTTGTAATTTTAGGTTTTATTAAAATTATGAAAAATACAATTACACTTTTTCTATCGTTATTGCTTTTAGTTTCTTGTAATCAGTCTATTACAGATAAAGATATTGCTAAATTAAATGGCTATTGGGAAATTAAAAAGGTTGTTTAAAAAGACGGTGAGAAGAAAGATTACAAAATCAATGAAACAATTGATTATTTCCAACTTCGACAAGCTCAGTCTGACAAAAAATGGAATGGTTTTCGTCAAAAAGTGATGCCACAACTTGATGGGACTTATAAAACCAATAATTTGAAAGAAGAGATTTCGATTTCCAATGAAAACGGTAGTTATTTTGTTAATTATACAACTAGTTATGGTAAATGGAAAGAGGAAATAATTGAGATTCAAGATTCTGTTTTAGTTCTTAAAAATAAAGATGATTTAGAATATAATTATAAAAGATATAAACCTTTTTCTTTAAAGTAATAGAATAATTATAGATTCGGATCGAAAGATACTGAAATAAATTCAGCATTTATGGCAAAAAGAACAAGCAACGAAAGTTCTATTTCAGAGGTTTTACAACAGTTTATTCAAGCTAATAAACTAGAAGCTGGTATGGATAAAATTGATGTGGAACAAGCTTGGAAATCACTTATGGGAAATGGTGTAAATAGTTATACACAGGAAGTAATTTTAAAAGGAAGCACTCTATATGTAAAACTAACTTCGGCTGTTTTAAGAGAAGAATTGAGTTATGGCAAACAGAAAATTATTGCGATGCTCAATGAAGAACTTCGAAAAGAAATAGTAAAGGATTTAGTTTTAAGATAAAAAAAATCCCGATTCAATTAAGATTCGGGATTTTGTATTTAATAAATATCTAATATCAAATATCTAAAATTTAATATTAGAACTGCTCTCTTCCAGAAAAATGGAAAGCACCTTCGATAGCAGCATTTTCATCAGAATCAGAACCGTGAACTGCATTTTCTCCGATTGAAGTAGCATATTTTTTACGGATAGTCCCTTCAGCAGCATCAGCTGGATTAGTAGCACCGATTAAAGTTCTGAAATCTTCTACAGCATTTTCTTTTTCTAAAATTGCAGCAACGATTGGACCTCTTGTCATGAATTCAACTAACTCACCAAAGAATGGTCTTGCAGCGTGAACAGCATAAAAAGCTTGAGCATCAGCAATAGTTAATTGAGTTAATTTCAAAGAAACGATTTTGAAACCACCTTCAGTAATCATGTTTAAAATCCCACCGATGTGTCCGTTTTCAACAGCATCAGGCTTAATCATTGTAAATGTTCTATTTGTAGCCATTTTTATTTTAATTTATTTGTTTTTTTGTTTCAATTCGGGTGCAAAAGTAGTGTTTCTATATTGAAAAAAAAAATCCACAAGTAATTGATTGAGGATTTATTAAGGCAAATTTAATAATTCTAATTTTTTATAAGTTTTATAGTCTGAATTGAATTTCCTAATGAGATTTTTGCAAAGTAAATTCCACTATTGAATTGTGTTGTGTCAATAGTTATATTTTCAGATTTAATATTTGAATTAAAAATAATTTTTCCTAAAATATCCAAAATTTCAATTGATTCAATTATTTCTTTTGAAGAAAAATTCCAGTCTTTATTGGTTGGATTTGGATAAATAGTTAAATTTTTTAAGCTGAAATTAGTATTTGATAATTGTTGCATAAACGTATAATCTCCGGTCGATTTATCAAAAGTTATAGAATAAGTTCCTGCAGTTACTGGAATATTTAATCCATTTTGAGTCCCTGTTCCAGAGGGAAATGCTGCTGAACCCCAATTTGATGTCCAAAGATTATCTTTTCTAAATTTTACTTCTCCACTATTTAGAACTAAATCAGAAATGCTATAGTTAAAACCATCAGTTGTCATTAAGTCGGTATCTGCAACATTAAATCCATTTAAAGCAGTTCCAAGAATTCCAATACTCGGATAAGTAAAACTATAATTTCCATTTAATCTATTAAATGTAACAAACCATTCACCTCCAGAAATGAAAAGTGAAGGGCCATTTGCAACTGCTGTTCCTGAAGGAAATATAGTACTGCCCCAAGTCAATGCAGAATCATTATCTTGTCTAAAGTAGGCATTACCGCTTGAAAAGTAAAAGCCTGATAAAGTGTAATTAATTCCATCAGTTGTATTCATATCAATATCAGGCGCTGTATATCCTAATTGAGAGTTAACCGCTGGACCCCAAATTCCAATACTTGGGAATGTAGTTCCTATGAAGGTATAAGTTGCATTTGATCTATTAAATGTTATTGTATAAATACCAGCTTGAACAGGAATATTATTGGTTCCATTTAAAATTCCAGTACCAGAAGGAAAATTTGTTCCTCCCCAATTTGTGGCCCAATCATAATCTTGACGAAATTTTAATTCTCCGTTAGATAAAGTGTAATCGGTTAAGGTATAAGTTATTCCATCAGTTGTTGCCATGACTATATCAGTTCCCCAACCCGAACTTGCTGTTCCAATAATACTAATTGTTGGATAAGTTGTAGATTCATTTTCAAGAATTCCAACTGTAGGTGAATAGTTTGCGTAAGAAATTCCAAAAAACAATAGAAATAGGAGTAATGTTTTTTTCATTTTAATTATGTTTTTATAATTCTATTATGGTAAAGTTTGTTTCAAGAGGTTTTAAATTATCTATTATTTCGGAAATTAAATCTTTTCCAAATTCTAAATAAAATTCTGAAAAATTAGCTTTTCGCTCCTGCAAACTTTGATTTGGAAACAGTTCGTTTTGTAGTGAAATAATTCTCTCAAGTTTTTCTGAATGAACTCTTTTTTCGGCTTTTAAAAGGCGTTTTTCAAGATTCTCCAAACCTTTTAATTGTTTGGTTTCTTGTGCTTTTACTGCTCCAATAAAGGATTTATCAGTTTGATTTGAAATTGTGTATAGACTTTCAAATTGTTTTTTCAAATGTTCTTTTTGCTCTGTAAAATCAATTACAAATTCTGAAAACTCTTTAGTTTTTGAATCTAATAATACTCTTTGATTAGAAAATAAATCATTCCAAGATAGTTCTAATTTATCTGCTTTTTCAGCTTGCTTTTGTGTTGCTAAAAGAACCGAATTTCTTAGCAACAGCATAGGAAAAGTGATGTTGTTTTCTTCAAAACTAGATTTTAATTCTAGCCAATAAGCTATTTCACCACCACCACCGATATAGCATAAATTTGGCAAAATTACTTCTTGGTATAAAGGTCGTGTAATTACGTTTGGACTAAACTTTTCAGGATGATTTTCTAATTCGGTTAGAATTTCACTTTCAGAAAATTGAATAGTTGTGTTATTGACTTTATAAATGTCGTTTTCAAAAATAATTCGTTCACGTAAATTATCTTCTATGTAAAATAAATTGATTTCACGCGGATTTACTTGTATGAAATACTCTTTCAAAAGTTCGTTGGTTTCTGTAACTTTTTTGAATGAGGTTTGTTCTAAAAGCTCTTTTTTTACAAACGGAATAAATAGTTTCTTTAATTCAATTGAATCGCCATCAATAATCACTAAACCTTCATTTTGGAATAGTTCGTTAGCTAAAAATCGAGTTGCATCTGCTAAATTGGAATGTTTTATATAAGCATTTTCAAATAGAATTTTTAAAAAATTGGCATTGTTTGAAACTCCAATTTCTTTAGAAAATAAATCAAAAACTTTATCTAAACCTTCTGTAGACAATCTTCCTACAGGTCCAGAACTCTCGCGATTCCATCTAAAAACTTTTCCTTGGTAATTAAAATAATTGATTTCATCAAAATCGTGATCTTCTGTAGCCATCCAATAAATGGGTACAAAATTATTTTCAGGATATTCTTTTTTTAATTGTTTGCAAAGATTGATCGTAGAAACAATTTTGTATAAAAAATATAGTGGTCCAGTGAATAAATTCAGTTGATGGCCAGTTGTAATTGTGAAAGTGTTAGTATTGTTTAAAAGTTTAATGTTGTTTAAAGTTGTTTTGGAAACTTCAAAATTTTGATATTGTTTTTCAAGTTCAGAAACTAAAATTTCTCTTTTGCCATTGCTATTGAAGTTGCTACTTTTTTCTTCTATCTGACTTTTGAAATTCTCAATTTTTGGAAAATGATTGTAAAACGGCTTCAACTCTGACGTTTCATCTAAATAATCTATCATTAATTTAGTGAAATATCCTGAATTTTGGTACGTTATACAATCGCTTGGCATGTTTGAAATTTTTTGTAAAAATACTTAAAATAGAATTAATAGAAATGTCTTTAACTTTCAATTAAGGTTTTATCTTTTTAATGAAAAATGAGCTCTATGTTCTCTTCCATCTTGTCTTTTTACAACAAACCAATAATCATCAGAAATCATTTTAGCACCATTATAAGTTCCGTCCCATCCAACAGAATTAGGTTGCATTTCTTTTATGATTTTACCATATCTATCAAAAATCACAATAGATAAATTTGGCTCAAATTGTGAAAAATTAATTTTCCAATAGTCGTTTATTCCATCATCATTAGGAGTGAAATATCTTGGATAGTTAAGTAATACAACATCTTTTTTGACAATTCCACATTCATCTTTTACATATACTGTGTAAAAGCCACTCATTAAACCACTAAAGGTATTACTTGTTTGATAATTTACACCATCCAATGAATATAGATAGTTGTCATTAATTGCAGTTAAGACAATAATAACATTATCAGAATTAGTCCAATCTTCAATTTCTACTGATGTAATTGAAGCAATTTCTGATTCAACTACATTAAATGTTTTTGTTGATGAGCAAACTAATGTTCCGTAATTTTTAGTTACTGTTACAAAATAGGTTCCTGGAATTGAAATTGTAATAGATTCCGTAGTTGCACCAGTTGACCAGGAATAACTATTAAAACCAGAACCTGCATTAACAACAATATTGCTTGAAATACAGATTGGCATCACATCATTAATTAATATTATTGGTTTTTGAAATAACGTTAATTCTAATTTCACAATTTGATGACAACCATTTGTTGAATCTAGTCGAACATAGATAGTATGTGAACCAAGATTTAAGGTGTAATTTGGGTTTAATTGATTACTTGAAACCTGATTTTCAGCACTAATTAGTGATGTGTAATATGTAAATGTAGTATTTGCAGTCGAACTAATTAGATTGCTATTGTAATCAGAAAGCAATACATTTTCTGAACCATCATTTAAGTCATCACAAAAAGATTGTGAGTAATCATTTGCATTTAATGAATTAATTAAACTTACTGTAACAGAAAATCTATTTACACTTTCACAACCATTGATTGTTTGAGTAGCAAAGTATGTAACTCCATCAACTAATGAAGTTGAATTTGGTAAAATGGTTGTACTTGAGCTGTTTGCGTACCAATTTATTGCTGTTCCTGATAAAATTATATTATTTAAAGTTGGATTTGCTGTTGAACAAAATATTTGATTTGCATCACCATTCGGAGCAATTGTATTTTGAATTGAAATTGTTACAGGAACTCTCAAACTTTCACAACCACCAATGGTTTGCGAAGCAAAATAAGTTGTTCCGTCAACTAAAATTGTTGAGCTAGCTAATAAATTTCCAGCTGTTGATGCGTTATACCATTTGATATTTGAACCAGAAATTATTACATCATTTAAAGTTGTATTTTGTTGAATACAAAATGTTTGTGGTGATGTAAGTATAGGTGCGTTTGGAAAGTTAGTAAACGCTACAATAACTGCATCGCTAAAAGGAGAATAGCAGCCTAAAGCATTTTTAATTCTTAATTTATAAGTAGCAGGTGTTAAATTAGCCAAATTTGGATTAGTTGTCCAAGTTACTCCGTTATCAAAACTATATTCTGTAGCTGATGTCACAATAGAAATTGAACCATTACTATTGTTACAATCAGGTTGAACAACCGTAAATAGTGGCGCTATAGGATAATCAGATGGAGCATTAATTACTGCAGTAACTGAGCTAGATTCACAATTAGAACTATTTTTTACTTTTATTTCATAAGTTCCAACTGCCAATGGTAATGAATTTGGATTGTTTGAATAGGTTAATCCATTATCAAAGCTATATTCAAAAGCAGAACTAGTAATACTAATGCTTCCAAATGGGTTTACACATGATGCAGGTTGTGTTATAACTATAGTTGGTGTTGCAGGAGCATTAGGTGGAGCATTAATTATAGCAGTTGTGGCTGCAGAAGGACATCCTGTAGGTGTTTCTTTTATTAAAACTTGATATGTACCCGAATTAAGCGGAATGGAAAAGTTGTTATTACTCCAAGTTATTCCGTTGTCAAAACTATAAAGTGATGCACTACTTGTAACTGTAATTGTTCCGGTAGACGTTGTACAATTTAACGGATGAACTATAGATATTGTAGGTGCATTTGGTGTTGTAGGCTGACTATTAATAGTTACAGAACTTGCGTCTGATAAACATCCTGTAGCATCTTTTATTTTGATTAAATAATTTCCTGTTGCTAATCCATTTTGAGTATTTGAAGAAGTAAAGGTTACACCATTATCATAACTGTATAGACTTGCAATTGTATTCACTACAATAGATCCTGTAGAAGTGGAGCAATCTGGTTGAGTAACTGTAACAGATGGGGCAGAAATATTAATTGAATTAACTATAGTTGCAGAACTAGCAGTAGAAATGCATCCAGCAGCATCTTTTATTTTTAATTGGTAAGTACCTGGTAATAAATTAGTTTTGGTATTAGAATTCACAAATGTAGCACCGTTATCAAAACTATACAAACTTGAGGAGGTTGTTATGTTGATAGTACCTGTAGGTAAACTACATGTAGGTTGAATAATAGTAAAATTTGGTGGATTTAAAGTTCCATTAATTGTGTTTAAAATTACAGTAGTTGCTGGAGATTCACAACCTGAGTTAGATGTCTTTATTTTTACTAAATAAGTGCCTGCACTTAATGAATTTAATGTAGATGAATTTGACCATGTAACTCCATTGTCAAAACTATAACTAAGAGCAAAAGTAGTTACAGTAATGCTTCCATTTGAAGAGCCACAATTTATTGGGTTTACCGATGTTACTTGTGGAGCACTTGGAATATTTGGAACAGAATTTACATTTACAAAAGTTGAATAAGAATAACAGTTTACATTATTTCTTATCATAATAAAATAATAACTTGAAGTAAGATTGTTTAAAACAGGATTTGTTGTCCATGTAGTACCGTTGTCAAAACTATATTCATTTGCAGTCGTTGTAATAGTGATCGAACCAGTGCTTGTGCATGATGGCTGCACAATAATATAAGTAGGCAGCGGCAAATATACTTGCGGTAAATAAACATATTGTGGGCTAGAAACGCATCCAAGACCGTTTTTTATTAAAATAGTATAATATCCGTATGTTAAATTATTTGCTACATTATTTGTAGTCCAAGTTGTTCCACCATCAAAACTATATTCTGCGGCTGTGGTTGTAATTGTAATGCTGCCATTAGAACTGCATGTTGGTTCTAGTAAAGTAAAATTTGGATTTGGTAAATAATAAGGTTCTATATAAACACCTTGTGGATAAGATTCGCATCCCAAGTTATTTTTTATTACAACATTATAATATCCTGGAATTAGATTACTTGCTATAGGATTTGTAGTCCATGTAGTACCATTGTCAAAACTATATTCAGCTGCAGCTGTTGTTACAGAAATAATACCATTAGTTCCACAAATTGGTTGGGTAATTGTTAACAAAGGAACTGATAAATAAAATGGTTCGATATATACATATTGTGAATTTGAAACGCAATCCAAACTGTTTTTTATTAATATACTATAGTAATTGGAAGTTAAATTACTTGCAACAGGGTTGGTAGTCCATGTATTACCTCCATCAAAACTATATTGAGCTGCAGATGTTGTTATGGTTATACTCCCATTAGTTCCACAAGTTGGTTGAACTACTGTAAATAAAGGATCTGGTAAATAAAAAGGTTGCATATACACACCTTGAGCATAAGACACACAACCAGCACTATTTTTAATCATTACATAGTAATAATTGCCAGGTGCCAAATTATTTGCTGTAGGATTTGTACTCCAAGTTGTTCCTCCATCAAAACTATATTGTGCTGCCGACGTATTTATTGTTATACTACCATTGGAATTACATCCTGGTTGAACAACTGTGATATTTGGGTTTGCTAAAGAATTACTGTCTAAATAAACAAAAACGTAATTTGATTCACATCCCAAACTATTTTTAACTTTGATGTAGTAATATCCATTAGATAAATTGGTAGCAACATTATTTGTTGTCCACGTTACTCCGCCATCAAAGCTATATTGCGCTGCTGGAGTGGTAATCGTAATACTGCCTATATTACCGCAATATGGGTTTACAGCTATATAATTTGGATCAGGTAAAAAGAAATCATTTAGTATCGCATAAACAGTATTTGATATGCATCCCAATGAATTTTTAATCGTGATAGCATAGTATCCTGGTGGTTGATTAGCCAAAGAATTATTTGTTGTCCAAGTTAAACCTCCATCAAAACTATATTGAGCCGATGGCGTTGTAATGGTTATAGTTCCTCCAATACCACAAACTGGTTGAATAGTAGTAAAAGTTGGTTCTGGAAGATAAAATTGTTCTAAATATACCCAAGTAGATTGATTAATACAACCTGCACTATTTTTTAATATTACTTCATAATATCCGGGAACAAGATTGGTTGCTGAATTACTGGTTGTCCAAGTTATTCCGCCATCGAAACTATATTGAGCAGAAGTTGTCGTCACTGTTATACTTCCTCCGTTGCCACAAGTAGGTTGTACAATATCTATTACAGGGGTTATATTTACATAAAATGGTTCTAAATACGCGTAAACACTATTAGATTCACAACCATTAGCTTGTTTAATTTTAATCAAGTAGGCACCTGCAGGTAAATTGGTAGCTACTGCATTACTTACCCAAGTAACACCATCATCAAAACTATAAAGATTTGCATTAGTGTTTACAGAAATAGTTCCGCCATTACCGCATGTTGGTTGTGTGATAGAAAAGACTGGATCTGAAAGATATATTCTATTAATTATTACAAACTGCGAAGCCGACTGACAACCATTAGCATCTTTAATTTTAATTAAATAAGTTCCAGGTTGTAAATTTGTTGCTGTTGAATTAGTAGTCCAAGTTACACCATCATCATAACTGTATTGAGCTGCAATTGAAGAATTTACAGTTATCGAGCCTGTACCATCACAGGTTGTAGGTTGAATAACCGTTACATTTGAAAAATTCAATAAATCAGGTTCCGAAAGGGATACTCCTGTAGCAGAAGAGATACAACCATTGGGCGATTTTATTTTTACATTATAGATACCTACGGCAAGTAAACTTTTTGAAGGACTATTTTGCCAGGTAAGACCATTGTCAAAACTATATTGTGCAGCTGGTGTAGTAATATTAATAGTACCAGTTGGAGTTATACAATTTGGTTGTATAGTTGTAAAACTTGGACCCGGAATAGTATTGTTTATTAAGAACTTTGTACTTATATAACAGGTTGAACCATTGGTAATTTTCACAGAATATTCTCCAAGATTTGTTGGAATCGCAGGAACACTATAACTGCTGTTTGTTGCACCAACTATTGCTATACCATTTTTATACCATTGATAGGTGGTACCAGTGCCTACTGTAGCCGTAATATTGGCAGTTAATACTAAATCATTTTCACAAAAATTACCTGTACTTGATATGTTAACACCAAAAGAAGACGCTGTATTTAATAATAAATTGTCATATAAGAAATATGGAAAATCTGCAGCATTAGTTGATGGATATGAAACAGGCAATACCGGTGGTGCACCAATCATTATTGCGTTTACATCAATTGCAGGAGTAAAAATCATATTAACAACACCCCAAGAAGATATAGGTGTATAAGTAGCTTGTCCTATTATTTGCCAAGTTGGATCATTTATATTTGGACTAAAAACTGTACTTAATGGTAAATTAGTACCATTTGTACATCCGTATAAAGTAATATTTACTGGTTCAAAATTAGTAATTGATGTGGTGGTAGAAGAACCATCATTTTTTATCGTTACCGCAGCAGCATTAAAAGATAGTTGATAAGTAGTACCAGCTGTCATAGTTGAAAGTAAAGTTGTTCCTAAATACTCATTCCAATCTCTTAAATATAGCGCTGCAACTATTCCTTTTCCTGCTGGATAACTATTTAGATTGTTAGCTACAATTGCACCAGCAATAAAACTGCAATCATTATTGTAGTAATCTGTGGTGGCTTGTGTAGCCTGAATCCATGGACTTGCCACATTTAATTCAGAAAATCCACTAGGACAGCTAGTATAACTTTCAAAAGATGGGTTGGGAATAATTGAAGTAATAGATGATGTACCACATGCGCAATCTGGGTCGTTTAGGTCTATTTTTCCATCACCATCGTCATCTATTCCATTATTGCAATTTTCTTGTGAAAATGAAATAGTATAAATAAAGAAAAAAATAAGTAGTAGATAATATTTCATTGTCATTAATTAATATTTATATATGATGCAGAAACCACAATTTGGTTGCGTCTATTTTTCTTACAAAGTAAAAAAAAATTAATGAAAGATTAATTGTAATAAAGATTTATTAATAAACTTATTTTTCTCTTACTTTTACAAAAAAAAACATTTTCATTGAAAAACCTTCTTCTAATAACGCCACCTTTTACCCAACTGAATACACCTTATCCAGCAACGGCTTATATTAAAGGTTTTCTGAATACTAAAGGAATTTCTGCTTTCCAAATGGATTTAGGAATTGAAGTTATTTTAGAGCTATTTTCAAAAAATGGTTTACAAGAAATGTTTCAGGTTGCGAGTTTTGAGTTGAAAGTTACTGAAAACTCACAACGCATTTATTCTTTACAAAACGATTACATCAAAACCATCGATGCTGTAATTGCATTTCTTCAAGGTAAAAATCCTTCCTTAGCACGTCAAATTTGCAGTGGAAATTTCCTTCCCGAAGCTTCTCGATTTTCTCAATTAGACGACATGGAATGGGCTTTTGGAACTATGGGAATGCAAGACAAAGCCAAACATTTAGCCACTTTGTATTTAGAGGATTTATCCGATTTTATTGTGGAATGTGTCGATGAAAATTTTGGTTTCAGTCGCTATGCCGAACGTTTAGGAAGAAGCGCAAATTCGTTTGATGAATTGTATAATCATCTTAAAAGTGAACCAACTTACATCGATAAAATTACGCTCAAAATTCTAAAAGATAGAGTAGGAGAAGTGCAACCAAAATTAGTTTGCTTTTCTGTTCCTTTTCCTGGAAATTTATATAGTGCTTTTAGATGTGCGCAATTTATTAAAACCCATTTTCCAAAGATTAAAATCGCAATGGGCGGTGGTTTTCCCAATACGGAACTTCGCGAACTAAAAGATAATCGTGTTTTTGAGTTCTTCGATTTTATAACTTTAGATGATGGCGAACTTCCAATTGAGTTACTTCATCAGTATGTTATTAATAACTTTGAAAATCTCTGTGAAACAAATGAATTCAAACGAACTTTTCTTCTTCAAAACAAAGAAGTAACTTACATTAATAATTCTACAAAACCCGATTATAAACAAAGCGAAGTTGGAACTCCAGATTATTCTGATTTGCAACTTCAAAATTATATTTCGGTTATAGAAATTGCCAATCCAATGCACAGTTTGTGGAGCGATGGTCGTTGGAATAAACTTACCATGGCACACGGATGTTATTGGGGAAAATGTACGTTTTGTGATATTTCATTAGATTACATCAAATTATACGAGCCAATCGCTGCTAAAATTTTAGTAGATAGAATGGAGGAATTAATCGCTCAAACTGGCGAAAACGGATTTCATTTTGTTGATGAAGCAGCGCCACCAGCATTGATGCGTGAAGTTGCACTAGAAATTATCAAAAGAAGATTAGTAGTTTCTTGGTGGACCAATATTCGATTTGAGAAAAGTTTTACTGCTGATTTGTGTGTTTTACTCAAAGCGTCTGGTTGTATTGCGGTTTCAGGTGGTTTGGAAGTGGCTTCGGATAGACTTTTAGAATTAATCAAAAAAGGAGTAACTGTTGAACAAGTAGCGCAAGTAACAAGAAATTTTACCGAAAGTGGAATCATGGTTCATGCGTATTTGATGTACGGTTATCCAACGCAAACGGTTCAAGAAACTATTGATAGTTTGGAAATGGTAAGACAATTGTTTGAACTTGGTGTTTTACAAAGTGGTTTTTGGCATCAATTTGCTATGACAGCACATTCGCCAGTTGGAATGTTTCCTGAGGATTTTGGCGTAATTCCTGAGCAAAATGAAATCACTTTTGCCAATAATGACATCAATTTTAAAGATAAAACAGGAATCAATCACGACAAATTTAGTTTCGGATTAAAAAAGTCATTGTTTAATTATATGCACGGAATTTGCTTAGACTATGACCTTCAAGATTGGTTTGATTTTAAAATTCCAACTACCAAAATTCCTTCCGATTATATTGTTTCTTGTCTTGAAAAAGAAAACGATTTCAACATTAAATCTTCAGCAAAAATTGTTTGGATAGGAGGAAAGCCAACTTCAGAAACTTTCACAAAATCTAAAAAAGGAAATTCGTGGGAAATGACAAAATTGACATTTCATGATAAAACCGAAACTTTTGATATTTCTTTAGAAAAAGATAAAGTTGATTGGTTGGTTTCTACTTTAGAAAAAGTCTCAGTTTATGGTGAATATAAGTCTACATTCACTCAATTAAAATCAGATTTCGAAACACATTTTGAAGATTTCGAATTGTTTTGGTTTTCCAAACCTATAGCTACTTTGAGAGGTTTTGGACTTTTGGTTTTATAAATTCTTTTATTATTCAAATTATACTTTGAATAGTTTTTTGTATTCTATTTCAATTAATTAATCAATTTGTAAATACAAATTCTAATTCATATCGTATATATAATCATCTATAGTTGAAAAATTCTATTTCATAAACATTTATTTACACTGAAACAATGATATATATCATAAAATTAATAAATTTGTATAAAAAAAGATAAATTGCAAAAGATTCTGTTAATTTTTTTATTGTCAATAAATGTCATTTTTGGACAAGACACGAACTGTTTTGATGTAGCTAGAAAAGGCAACTTATCTGATATTAAATCACTTTTTGAAAAAGATAAAAGCATTGTTAACGCTATTGATGTTAAAGGTTCAAGTATGCTTATATTAGCTTGTTA
>JAAFHW010000028.1 GCA_013298525.1 Flavobacteriia bacterium | reverse complement strand
AATAACAAGGCATAACCTACTTTTTTCCTTTTTTGAGGTTTGATTTTATGGTAAGCCAGATTTTCGGTATCGTAATAATACTTAACTTTCTTCGACATTTCTTAAATTATACTATTTTTGTAATCGTTTTAAGAATAACAATGGTTATACGAACAAATTTAAGAAATGTTTCAAACTAAACTATTTTTTATTTTTAAATCGTACTAATTTCGTGTATTAATATTCAAATTATGGGTGTAATAAAAGTAGAAGCTGTTTTCGATGCTACTAAATCAAAAGTTTGGGAAGCACTGACAAATTCAGAAAGTATGAAAATTTGGTATTTTGATATAGCAAATTTCAATTTGAATATTGGGAATAAATTCTCCTTTTATGAAGGTGAGAAAAAAGAATATCTTCACGAAGGTGAAATTTTGCAAGTTGAAGAAAATAAATTATTACAACACACTTGGACACACCCAGAACAATCTAGTGGAACTTCTGTTTTAACTTGGAATATTGATGAGATTGATGGGAAATCAAAAGTTACATTGACTCACGAAGGTGTTGAAAGTTTTGCAGATGCTGGACCAAATTTTACTAGTGCCAATTATGAAATGGGATGGAATGCTCTAGTAAAAACCAATTTGAGAAACTTCCTTTACGGAATTAAAAAAATAGTTTTTACTCAAGAAATTAATGCCTCTGCAGAAAGTGTTTGGAATAAAATGTGGGATAAAAAATCGTACACCGAATGGACAACGCCATTTTGTGCTGGAACTTATTTTACAGGCGAAATAGAATTAGGAAGCAGAATTCATTTTATTGCTCCAAGTTTTGAAGGAATGTATAGTGACGTCTTTTATCTTATTCCAAATAAATTGATTATTTTCAAACACATTGGAATGTTGAAAGATTTGAAAGAATTGCCAATTGACGCCGATGCTGAAAAATGGACAGGAAGTTTTGAAACCTATAAATTAAATGAAGAAAACGGAATTACAACCGTAACAGCAGAAATCGATTGTGTTCCAGAATACATTGATTATATGAACGAAAAATTTCCATTGGCATTACAAGAATTAAAAAAAATATCAGAAAATAAATAAAAACCAAATAATGAAATCGCAAGACATTAGAAAAGCTTATCTCAATTTCTTTGAATCAAAAGGACATTTAATTGTTCCATCGGCACCAATCGTGCTTAAAGACGATCCAACCTTGATGTTCAACAACTCGGGAATGGCACAATTCAAAGAATACTTTTTAGGAAATGGAACGCCAAAAAGTCCAAGGATAGCCGATACGCAAAAATGTCTTCGTGTTTCAGGAAAGCACAATGATCTTGAAGATGTAGGTTTTGACACTTATCATCACACTATGTTCGAAATGCTAGGAAACTGGTCGTTTGGCGATTATTTCAAGAAAGAAGCATTGGATTGGGCTTGGGAATTTCTTACAGAAGTTTTAAAATTAGACAAAGACCGTTTGTATGTTTCTGTTTTTGAAGGAAATCCAACAGAAAATGTTGCTTTCGACCAAGAAGCTTGGGATATTTGGAAACAATATGTTCCAGAAGATCGTATCATTCTTGGAAATAAAAAAGATAACTTTTGGGAAATGGGCGATCAAGGTCCGTGTGGTCCATGTTCAGAAATTCATATCGATTTAAGAACCGATGCTGAAAGAGCTGCAGTTTCTGGTAGAAGTTTAGTAAATGCCGATCATCCGCAAGTGGTTGAAATTTGGAACAACGTTTTCATGGAATTCAACAGAAAAGCTGATGGTTCGTTAGAAAAATTACCAGCGCAACACGTTGATACCGGAATGGGATTTGAGCGTTTGTGTATGGCAATGCAAAATGTGACTTCCAATTATGATACTGATGTTTTCACTCCGCTAATTGAAAAAGTAGAACAAATTACAGGATTAAAATATAGTTCAAACGAAGTTAAAAACGTTTCAGAAGAACAAAATAAAACCAACATTGCTATACGTGTAATTGTTGATCACGTTCGTGCTGTAGCCTTTGCAATTGCTGATGGACAACTTCCATCAAATACTGGCGCAGGTTATGTGATTCGTAGAATTTTGCGTCGTGCCATTCGTTACGGATTTACATTTTTGAATACTAAAGAACCTTTTATCAATAAATTGGTAGAAGTTTTAGCGAATCAAATGGGCGAATTTTTCCCAGAAATTAAATCACAACAACAATTGGTTACCAACGTAATTCGTGAAGAGGAAGCTTCGTTTTTAAGAACTTTAGATCAAGGATTACAATTATTAGATAAAGTGGTTGCAGAAACATCTGGAAAAGAAGTTTCGGGTGCAAAAGTTTTTGAATTGTACGATACATTCGGATTTCCAAAAGATTTAACAGCTTTAATTCTGAAAGAAAAAGGATTTTCATACAACGAGTCAGATTTCGAATCGGAATTACAAAAACAAAAAGCGCGTTCTCGTGCAGCATCAGAAGTTTCAACAGAAGATTGGTCAGTTTTAATTCCAGGAAACGTAGAAACTTTCGTAGGTTATGACCAAACTGAAAATGATGTAAAAATCACCAGAATTCGTAAAGTAGATTCTAAAAAAGACGGAATTTTATATCAAATAGTTTTAGACAACACACCATTTTATCCTGAAGGTGGAGGACAAGTTGGTGATAAAGGAACTTTAGTTTCTGCAAACGAAACCATTGATATCATTGATACAAAGAAAGAGAACAACTTAATATTACATTTTGCAAAACAACTACCAGAAAATCTTGAAGCTGGATTTGTAGCAAAAGTAAACACCGATTTAAGAACATCAACTTCTAAAAATCACTCGGCTACGCACTTGATGCATTTGGCATTGAGAAATATTTTAGGAACACATGTCGAGCAAAAAGGTTCGTTAGTAAATCCAAATTACTTACGTTTCGACTTTTCTCATTTTTCTAAAGTTTCGGATGAAGAATTAAGTCAGGTTGAAGCAAGTGTAAATGAGCAAATCGAAGCGCAATTACAATTGCAAGAGTATAGAAATATTCCAATTCAAGAAGCGTTGGATAAAGGTGCAATGGCTTTATTTGGAGAAAAATATGGTGATTCAGTAAGAATGATTGAATTTGGCGAAAGCAAGGAACTTTGTGGTGGAATTCACGTAATAAACACTGCAGATATTTGGCATTTCAAAATCATTTCAGAAGGTGCAGTTGCAGCAGGAATTCGTCGTATTGAAGCAATTACAGGCGATGCCGTGAAAGATTTCTACAAAAATCAAGAAAGTACTTTAGCAGAAATCAAAGAAACATTGAAAAATCCTCAAGATATTTTGAAATCGGTAGCTTCATTGCAAGACGATAATGCGAAGTTGAAAAAACAAATTGAGCAACTATTAAAAGAAAAAGTTGACGGATTAAAAAATACTTTAGTTGCCGATTTCCAAGAAATAAACGGAATTAACTTTTTAGCAAAACAAGTTGATTTGTCAATGAGTTCAACTAAAGATTTAGCTCAAGCAATTGGAACATCTAAACCAAATTCATTCGTGTTTTTAGCTTCGGTTGAAGATGACGCTCCTAATATTCACTGCTACATTTCAAAAGAATTGGTTGCAGAAAAATCATTAAATGCAGGAAATGTAATCAGAGAATTAGGAAAATACATAGATGGAAATGGTGGAGGACAACCGTTTTTCGCATCTGGAAAAGGGAAAAAAATAAACGGAATTAAGGAAGCTTTGGAGAAAGCAATTGATTTTATAAAATAATACATAAAAAAAACAAATAATATCCGTTAATTTGGACAAAAAATATATAAAAACAATGAAAAAAACACTTGGTATCTTCGCCTTAATTTTGACAATTTTCACTTCATGTGAAGTTGAACCTATTGATCCTGCTTTATTGAATAATACTAACAATAATAGCGGTGGAAACAATAATGGAGGCGGAAACAACAATGGCGGTGGCGGTGGCGGAAGTAATACTCCGGTCTTACTTACAAAAGTTATTGAAACACTTACCAATGGTGATGTTGAAACTACAGAATTTTTCTATAGTGGAACAAAAATTTTAAAATATACAAATACAACTTCTAATTCAGTTGAGGAAACTTTATATACCTACTCAGGAAATTTGATTACTCAAGCAAAAACCAATTTAAATGGTGTTTTATTAGAAACAGTAAACTTTGAATACGATACAAGTTTACGATTGAAAAAGTGTACAGGTACATATGGTACCACTGTTAATGTTACCAATTATACTTATAACTCAAATGGTACTATTACATTTGTAACCAATGAAGGAAGTGATATTGTAGCAAATGGAACAATTTATGTAGCTAATAACCAAGGTTATAAAAAAGAAATTGTTTTCGATCCTGGAACTTCTTTTGAATATACAGAGATACAAGAAACCACTTTTGACAACAAAGTAAATCCATTTATTAATGTAACAGGTTATGCAAAAGTTGAATTAGAAACACCATCAGAAGTTTTAGGGTTTTCAGGTGTTGCAAATAATCCTGTGATGTTTAAAAAGAACAACGTAACTAGAGAGACGTCAACTTATACATACAACAGCAATAATATGCCTCTAAATGAAGTTTTTACGGATTTAGTCAATTCAAATTGGAGTGGAACTTACCAATATTTTTATAATCAATAAATTATAAATAAGATTTTTTAAATAATCCCGATGGTTTTTAACTGTTGGGATTATTTTTTATTATTACTTTTGACATTATAGATTTTTAATTTTTTAGATAGATAAATGAATTTCACTACCAAAGTTCCAATTGCAAAATATCAAAATCCTATAGATTATAATTCTAAAATTATTTCTATTGGTTCCTGTTTTGCTGAAAATATGGGAGAAAAATTTGATTACTTTAAGTTTCAAAATTGTGTAAATCCTTTTGGAATTATTTTTAATCCAATTTCTATTGAAAATCTTATAAACAGAGCTGTAAATAAAATTGAGTTTACAGAAAAAGACATTTTTTTTCATAACGATTTATGGCATTGTTATGAAGTTCATTCCCTTTTAAGTGATACATCTTCAGAGTTAATAGTACAAAATTTGAATAGAGTACTACATCTTTTTAGAACTCAAATTATAGAAGCATCTCATTTTATTATTACTTACGGAACGTCTTGGGTTTATAGACTTCGACAAGCTCAGCCTGACAGTTTAAGTATTGTAGCCAATTGTCATAAAGTACCACAAAATCAATTTGATAAAGAAATTTTATCTGTAGAAATTATCGAAAAATCAATTGAGAATTCAATCAATTTAATTCAATCAATCAATCCAAATTGTAATTTTATTTTTACCATTTCGCCTGTGCGACATATCAAAGATGGATTTATTGAAAACCAAAGAAGCAAAGCGCATTTGATTACGGCAATCCAAAACTCGCAACTCGCAACTCGCAACTCGATATATTTTCCTTCCTACGAAATTATGATGGACGAACTTCGTGATTATCGATTTTATGCCGATGATATGCTACATCCAAGTCAGTCTGCTATCGATTATATTTGGATAAAATTCTTTGAAAACTACGTTTCTGAAAGTGAATTCGGATTAATGAATCAGGTTTGTGAAATTCAAAGAGCTTTAAAACACAGACCATTTAATCCAAATTCTGAAAGTCATCAAAAATTTTTAGCCAACCTTGAAGCTAAAATAGAACAACTTCAACAAAAATTGCCATTCTTGCATTTTAGTTAAAATACGTATTTTTTCGTATTTCCCTCGATTTGTTTAAGTTATAAGTTTGCCTTGTAACATTAAACAAATTAGTCATGCGTATAATCAGACTTGTTTTCGGATTAACATTCTTACTATTAATTTCTCCTGCAATCAATGCTCAAAAACCAGTTTTAACTGATGAAGAAGTCGTTGCAGAAACTGTGACAAAAGAAATTGATGAAGTATTTCAATCACAAGAATTTACAAAAAAGAAAAACAAAAAATTTGCCGACGTAAAAGGAACTATGGTAATTGATATTAGTGTAGTTCAAAATGGTAAAGTTGCTACTTTCTTCAAAGTTGATAGCGATATAAAGAATATTGACTTTATCAATTTTATGTCATCTTACATTTTAGATCACAAATTTCAATTCAAACTTCAAAAACAACAACGATATAAAATTCGTTACACTATTACCTTTTAATAACAACCTCTAAACATTATTTAACAATGAAAAAATTATCAATTTTAATGCTTTCCATTTGTATGATGGGAACATTGCAATCCAATGCACAATTTGGAAAATTATTAGGCAAAGTAACTGGCGGTGGTAAATCGGCTGGTAAAAAATCAGGAAATTTCTCTACAGTTTGGGAATCAGAATTTGATAACAAAGCTAGTAGATTGGCAGTAAATGATGGTGATGGTTCTTATATTCTTGGTACAGATGACAATTCTGCTACAGTATTAGATGCTAATGGAAAAATGTTATGGAGTGGTGATTATAAAAAACTTACCACAAACAAAACTAACAAAAGTGAATACCAATATGTTATTTGGAAAGAGAAAGGTGGTTACTTGTTCTTATTTGACGAAAGAAAAATGGGAACCGATAGAGTAGCTGTTTTAGATATTGCAACTGGAAAAGAGTTGTGGAATTCTGAAGAATATCAAAACTTGATGCCTAAAGGAACAAAATCAGAAGATGGAGCAGACCAAGGCGAGTTGGAAACTGTAAAATACATCTCAGAGTTGGATGCTTTTTTAATTTCTCAAAAGGCTTCAGTGATATTAGTAAAAGCTAATACAGGTGAAAAAGTTTGGGAAACTAATCGTTTTAAAGGTGGTGTTGGAAAATACATTTACGATGCTAAAAGAAATGAAATTATCATGGTGAATTTCAAACCAACAGCTTTAGGAGCTTTATTCGCTGGATTCAAAAATCAGTTAGTGAAAATTAATGCTGTAAATGGTGAAATCCTTTGGGATGCTACTTTTATGGGAACAGTTGAGAAAGAATTGGTTACAAGAAGAGCTATTCTAGATTTATGGATAAAAGGTGATAAAATTTATATGTATCTAAATGGTCTTCAGGTTTATAATATCAATAACGGTCAAAAACTTTGGGAAGCTATCTATGAAAACGATATGGATGGTGGAAAAGGTTTGTTCTCAAATTCAACAAATAAGAAATATTACAGAACTATTGCTGATCCAGTTTTTGAAGAAAACGCAGTTTATTTAGTGATGTTAGGTACAAGAGATAGAACTAAGTATGTTGAAAAACACGATTTAGAATCTGGTAAATTATTATGGGCATCAGAAAAAATTACTGGAGCTTTTAGTATGCCAAACTTATACAAAACTGGAGATAAAATTATACTTCAAATTGGAGGTAAAGTTCAAGTTCAAGAGTACAGAATGGAAACAAGATCATCTCCAATGGGTGGAACTTATAGAGAAAGTGTACCATACATCTACTGGGATTATAAAGCTCAAAAAAATGGAGTTTTGGCAATCGATGATAAAACAGGTTTAACATCATGGCGTTCTGAAAAATTCGATAAAAGAATTACTGATATCATAATTGATCAAGATAAAACAGCTTTTGTTGGTGATGGTGATGAGTTCTACGGATATGATATCGCGTCAGGAAAACAATTGTTTGATGTAAAACATAATGATGCAGGAGTAGGAAAAGCTTCTGATGTAATTGATTTTGGTGATAAAGTTGTTGTGCTTTCAGAAAAAGGATTAGCATCTTACAACAAAAAAGATGGTACAAGAGCTTATGCAACAGACAAAATTAGAGGCGTTGATTTCTTCTATGAAATAGAAGGAAATTACTATCTAAGAGATCAAAGAAATAGCAAAAACATTATTTACGGAATTGATATGACTAATGGAGAAACCAAAGGTTCTGTTCAATCTAAAGGTAAAGGAGGAAGCCCAAAATATGGTAGCGGAATCGATATTACTTCTGATGGTGAATTCATCTTCGCTTTCAAAGGTAAAAAAGTAGAAAAAATCAAAGTAAATAATTAGAGGTTATTACACTTTGTTGCTTGGGCTGTGACTTTGTTGCAGCCCATTTTTTAAATGAAATAATTATGAAATCGCCACTAACAAAAAGTTTGTTGCAAACAAACACCAATGATTAAATAGGCGATACCATATGTTACCTCAAAAAAAATAAAATTTAAACATATGAAAAAATATCTATATCTATTCGCTATTTTGTTTGCTTTATTTTCTGTTAATGCTCAACAGGTTCAATGGGCATCTAAGTTGATAAAATTTTCTTCCGATTTAGGTGGAAAACAATTCGGAATCAAAAGGATTTTAGGAAAACCAGATGTATTTCCACAAGGAGGTTACAGCGGAAATGCATGGACACCCAAAAATGCTTTAGATGGAAGAGAGACCGTTATTGTTGGTTTTGAAAAAGCGCAATCAGTAAAGCAAGTTGCTGTATTTGAAAATCTTAATGCAGGTTGTGTTGTTGCTGTTGCAGTTTCTACAGATGGCGAAAAGTTTCAATATGTTTGGTCAAGAAAACCCAATTATAAAACGCCATTATACAGAACTACATTAAATACAGACAGAGCCTATTATTTCGGAAGAAAGAGAAGGAAAATTCAAGACATTCCAAGTGTTTTTAATCCAGGAGTTGAATATGCTATATTAGATAATTCGGTTTCGGGAATAATTGCTGTTAAAGTAGAATTTAATTTTGCTCTATTGCCTGGTCAAAAACAAATTGATGCCATAGGAATTTCAGATTCTGAAACTCCAATTGAAGTTAATATAAATTCAAAACCCGATTTTGAAAATTTACCTAATGTTCAGAAAGTTGATTTAGCAGAGGTTATTCCTTCAACGGTTTGTATTTCTGAAGACGGAAATAAATTGTATACATCAATAAATATATCAGATAAAGAAGAAATTATTTCTTATTCAAAAAAAGGAGATTCGTGGACGAATAAACAAGTAGAATCCCAATTAAATTCTGGTGATTATTATAATTTTGTTGATGTTGTTAATTCAAGTTTTGTTTTAAAAGGTGGTTCAACCTATACTCCAGGTTCTAATAACACTGGATTTGAAATTTTTAATTTGGTAGATGGGAAAGCTCAATCTCAAGGACAAATAAAAGTAGCTGCTTACAACAGTTATGGAGATTTCGCAGACGCAACCATAACTAATGATGGTAAAACATTGATAATAGCTGTTGAAACCGATTTTACTCAAGGCGGTGTTGATCTTTATTTTGCCAATAAAAAAGAAGACGGAACTTATGGAATGTTGCAAAATATGGGTAAAGTCATAAATAGTGCAAATGATGATTTTACACCTCAATTATTATCTGATGGAAAAACATTATTATTTGCTTCTAATGGATTTAGTACGTTAGGGAATCACGACATTTTTGTATCGTATAGACAAGATGATACTTGGAAAAACTGGAGTGAACCAATAAATTTAGGAAGCAAAATCAACTCAGCTGAATTTGATGGTCAACCTTTTTATGATGAAAAAAATGAAATATTATATTACATATCGGCTGTAGAAGGCAAAAACCAAATCAATCAAGTTAAAATTTCTAAAGATGTTCTATTAAAGAAGAATTGATTTTATATCTTCGTTGTCAAATATATAATTCATGGCACGACAAACTTCTACCGAGACCGATATTAAAAATGTAATGACTCCTTTGGTTCAAGCATTAATTCGCTCTGGAAAGATTATTTACCTAATTCTCTTTGCAATTATTGGTTTTTTAATCTACCAATTGGTTACTGTAAAAAAAGATTCATCTTCAGTAGAATACGATACGAATCTCATTCAAGAGCAAATTAAAAACGTAGGTAAATTAGTAGTTACCGAAGGACATTTCTCTCAAGTGATGACTTACAAAGATCAAAATAAGTACCTTGGAGATTTAATTTCATTTGACAAAAAAGCACTAGTAGTTATTAATGCAGATGTAACAGTAAGTTTTGATTTGAGTAAAGTACAATATGACATCGATGCTCCAAACAAGACATTAACAATTACAAGTATTCCAAAAGAGGAAATAAAAATCAGTCCAGATATTAAATATTACAATGTAGATCAAAGTACATTTAACGAATTTACAGGAGACGATTATAATAAGATTAATAAAATCGCCAAAGAAAATTTAGCAAAAAAAATAGAAAAATCTTCTTTAAAATCGAATGCAAAAAATCGTTTGATAAGCGAATTGTCAAAAATATTAGTTGTAACTAATTCAATGGGTTGGAAATTGCAATATAACGGAGAAGTAGTTAATTCTGATAAAGAATTTACTCAAAAAATAAAAGGATAAATACGCATTTATACGTATTGTTTTTTTAAAGCCATTAAGTCAAATTTGTATTGATTTAATGGCTTTTTTTATGATTTATATTCTCACTTTCTTAATACTTGTTTTGATGGTATTACTCGTGTTTTTGATTTTTCAAAATTCAAAAATTGAGCAAGATCACCTATCTAATATCCGAAAATTAGAAGAAATAATATCTTCTCTACATAAAAAGCAACTTTACCTGAATGAAAAAGTAGCTATCTCTTCTGATTATGATTTGAATTACAAAAATAAATTGAAGAACCTTTCAGAGGAAATCGTCGAGCTACAAAATGTGTTTATTAGCATTATTAATAAAAAAAATTAATAGTAATATTGATATGGTTATCATATATGTTAATTTTTTTGTTAATTTTAATCAATGCAAAATAAAATTTATGAACAAAATAAGTTACTTAATTATTTTTCTTGCCACAACAATTTGTTTCTCTCAAAATGATAAAGAGAAGGATAGTTTGCTAAATCTTACTAGAACTTCTAAATACGATACAGTAAGAGTTGATTGTTACAACAAACTTTTTTTTAGTGAAGTGTTTTCAGATGTTAAAGTTTCAAAAAAGTATTTTGAAGCTATGTTTTCTATTGCAAAACAAAAAAAATCCAATTATGCTTATGCAAAAGCATTCAATGCCAAAGGTGTTTATTTTGATATGTTAGGAAAACTAGATAGCGCCTACATTAGTTACAACAAAGCAATTCATTATTCTAAAAAAGCCAAACTACTCTCTACAGAAGGCTCGGCATATAATAATTTAGGATTACTAGATTGGAACAAAGGAAATTTCTACAAAGCACTTAAAAATTACAACAAATCATTAGAGTTATTTGAAAAGATTGAGAATATTAATTATCAAGGAAATACATTAAGCAATATTGGATTGATTTATGACGAAATAGATGAACCTAAAAAAGCAGAATTCTATTTAAAGAAAGCCTTAAATATTAGAATGAAAGCCAATGATGATTATGGTCTTTCTGTTTCTTACGTAAATCTTGGAAAACTTTATGAAAAGCAAGGTAAATATCATATTGCAATTCAGAATTATGAAAAAGCGATTGTAATTAAGAAAAAAATTAATGATGACTTAGGAATCGCTATTGCTAAATATAACATGTCAACTTCTTTAATGAAGTTAAATAAATTAGATGAAGCACTTGCTGTTTTGAATGAAGCGGAGAAAATTTGCAAAGAAAATGAAGCTGAATCTAATATAGTTGAAAATGTTTATTCAAGTTTATGTCAGGCTTATTTGTTGAAAAATGATTTGAAGAAAGCTAAAGAATATAGTAGCAAATTGTATGTTATAACTCAAAAGAATAAAGATTTAGAGCGACTTTCTGTTTATTACAAAATAGAGTCAGAAATAGCATTAAAAGAGAAAAATTTTCAAAAAGCTTATATTTATTTAAGTTCAAAAGATTCACTAGATAAAATTACTAGTGGATTAGAAATAAAAAAAGCTATAAATCTTTATGAAGCTAAATACCAATCTGAAAAGAAAGAAAAGCAATTATTATTGGCCAAAAATGAGTTAATAAAAAAAGAGCTTTTAATAAAAAAGAAGAATACTCAATTCCAAATTTTGATTCTTATTTCCTTGGCATTAATAACGATTGGATATCTTATTTATCGTCAGCAAAAACTTAAAAACAAGCAGCAAGAACAAGAGTTTCAACTAAAATCTGCTATAAAAGAAATTGAAGCACAAAATAATTTACACGAGCAGCGACTTTCCATCTCAAGAGATTTACATGACAATATTGGAGCACAATTGACTTTTGTCATTTCGTCTGTAGATAATTTAAAATTCGGTAATCAAATAAATGATAATAAAATTGTAAACCAATTAACTAAGATTAGTGATTTTACAAAAGCTACAATAATTGAACTTCGAGACACCATTTGGGCAATGAACAAGGATGAATTCTCTTTTGAAGATTTGCGTTCACGAATTTTTAATTTCATAGAAAAAGCAAAAATTGCTAAAGAAGACATTGGTTTTGAATTTAAAATTGATGAGAAACTTGCCGAAATAAAACTATCATCAATTGTAGGAATTAATATTTATAGAACCATTCAAGAATCAATTAACAATGCTATTAAATATTCAAACGGAACTAAAATTTCTGTTGATGTAAAAAGTTTTCATGACAAAATTCAAATCGAAGTTAAAGACAATGGGAATGGATTTGATATAGAAAATATAGATTTCGGAAATGGTTTAAATAATATGAAAAAACGAATAGAAGAAATTGATGGAACATTCGAAATCAATACCTTACTCAATAAAGGAACAATAATCTCAATATTGATATGAAAGGACTCAAAAAGATTTTAACGTTAGTATTTTTTATAGTATCAATTATTGGTTATTCACAAAATACTCAAGAAATAATAAATGATTTAAAAAAGGATTTACAATCAAATCCAGATGAGAAAAAACGTGCAATCATTTATTCTGATTTAACTTGGTATTACTCGAATATATCAATAGATTCTGCACTAGTTTATGGACAAAAAGCTATTAATCAATCTTTAAAACTTGGTGATTCAACAATTATTGCGCAAGCATATGGAGATGTAAGTACCGTTTACTTAAAAAAAGGTGATTACAATCAATCATTAAAATATTTGAAAAATGTATTGGCTATAAGGAAAGCAAAAAATGATGTTTTAGGATTAGCAAAAGTTTACTCAGGAATAGGACTTTTATACTACAATCAAAATGAATCTGATTTATCAATGAAAAATTATTTGATTGGTCTTGAGTATGCAAATAGAGCAAATGATGAAAAAGTTATACACAATATCAAAAATGCAATGTCTGGATTACTAGTTGATTTAAAAGACTATAAAAAAGCATTATTATATAGCCAAAGTGCCATTAATTATTATGAAAAAATTAATGCAACTGCTACACTCTGTCCAATGTATATAAACAAAGGGAATATTTACTTAGGATTGAAAGATACATTAAACGCCTTAAAAATGTTTGAAAAAGGAAAACAAATTTGCAATGAAACAGGCAATAAGTTATTTCTTGCAAAAGCATTAAATAATATTGGTGTAATTCGAGTAGCTCAGAAAAAATTTGAAGAATCAAAAAAAGTATTTGATGAGTCCAAGAAAAGCACTGAAAATTTGAATTCAAATTTTATGGATTTTAAAATGAAACTCAATGATGTTGAAGTTTTAAATAGAGCTGAAAAATTCAAAGAATCTAAAGTTTTGTTGTTACAATTAAAAAAATATTTTGAAAAACAAAATGGCTTAGATAATCTTCTTCTAACCTATCAATATTTTATTCCAGTTTGCTCTTATCTGTCTGAAAAAGATAGCGTTGCTTTTTATCAAGAAAAGTACTTGAAATTAAATCAAAAAATAAATGACTCAGAAGTACTAAAAAAAACAATTGAACTCGAAACCAAATATCAAACTGCAAAAAAAGAAAAACAATTACTTGAAAAAGATATTCAGGTAAAAAATAAAAATAATTTAATATTCTCATTAGTAGGTATTTCAATTTTTTTATTCCTTTTAGGGTTATTGATTTATAGACAACAAAAACTTAAAAACAAGCAACAAGAACAAGAATTTCAATTGAAATCTGCAATTGCTCAAATTGAAAATCAAAATCAACTACATGAACAAAGACTTTCAATTTCAAGAGATTTGCACGATAATATTGGAGCACAATTAACTTTTGTTATTTCATCAGTAGATAATTTAAAACACGGAAATCAAATTACAGACAACAAAATCGTAAATCAACTTACAAGAATTAGCGATTTCACAAAATCCACAATTATTGAACTTCGAGATACCATTTGGGCTATGAACAACAATGAATTTTCATTTGAAGATTTGCGCTCTAGAATTTTTAATTTCATAGAAAAAGCAAAATCTGCTAAGGAAGATGTTGATTTCAAATTCAACGTTGATGAATCTTTGCAAGATTTAAAATTTTCTTCATTAATTGGAATCAATTTATACAGAACCATTCAAGAAGCAATAAATAATGCTGTAAAGTATTCTGATGCAAATGAAATAATCGTTGATGTTAAAAATGTTTCCAATAAAATTCAAATAGAAATTCAAGACAATGGAAAAGGATTTGATATAGAAAATACCGACTTCGGAAACGGATTACACAATATGAAAAAACGAATTGAAGAAATTGAAGGAACTTTTGAAATCAATTCTTTAATCGATAAAGGAACCAAAATTAGATTTGAAATTCCAAAAATTTAAAATTATGATAAAAGTAGCAATAGTTGACGATAACACTTTTTTACAGAAAGCCATTCAAGATAAGCTTGCTTTTTTTGATGATATTGATATAAAATTCAAAGCCAATCACGGTCAAGATTTAATTGAAAAATTAGAAAAAAACCACAACATAGATTTAATTCTAATGGATATTGAAATGCCTAAAATGAACGGCATCGAAGCAACAGAAGCAGTAAAAAATAAGTATCCGCAAATCAAAATCATAATGCTAACTGTTTTTGATAATGACGAAAATATTTTTAAATCAATAAAAGCTGGTGCTGATGGCTATTTTCTTAAAGAAGTAAATCCACAAGATTTATACAATGCAATTATTGAAACTCTAAATGGCGGAGCAGCAATGACGCCATCAATTGCACTAAAAACTTTGAAATTATTAAGAGAACCAATGGTTTTTGATAATTGTGAACCTTGCGAAGAAATTAATCTTACCAATAGAGAAGTTGAGGTTTTAGAACAATTAAGCAAAGGATTAAAATATAATGCAATTGCTGATAATTTATTCCTATCTGTTGGAACTATTCGCAAGCATGTGGAGAATATATATACCAAACTTCAGGTTCATAATAAATTAGAAGCTATTCAAAAGGCAAAAAGCAACAATCTTATATAAGATATAATTACAAAAAAGCAGCTTTTGGCATAACCAAAAACTGCTCTAAATTTATTCTAGTTTAACCGTTATGGTTATTTCTTCATTGAATTTGAATTCGCCTTTTTTGAAAACTTCTTTATTGGCTAAAACAATTTCATATGTATAAACGCCTTTTGGTATATCAAAAACGCACTCTTTACCATCTTTTTGGATTACAAGTTCTTTTTTTATAAGATTATCTTGATCATCTTTACCAATCATTATGTAAGTTATTTTGTCAGAAAGTTTGTTTTTTACACAAACACTTTCAATTACTTTACTATTGGTTTCTTTGACTTCAGATTTTTCTTTTTTTAAAAATGATAACCCATTTATTACTATTTCTCCTGCTTTTAAAACTTTGTCAACATCTGATTGAGAATAGCTAAAAATTGGAAAAAATATAATGAATAATAAATATTTCATTTATTTAATTAATAGTTTTAGTATCGACAATTTTGTCTTGAATAGTGTAGCCATTATTTATGACAAAAAGTATTACCGAAATTGGTAAAACTAAAATAGATAATGATTTATAAAATGTCCTTTCTAATAATTTTTTAACAGAAAGATTTTCAAGACTACTTTTGTTTACAACATTTATAGAAAATAACAATTTACCAAAAGTTTTACCATTATTTAGTATATCAAATATAATAAAATACATAACCATAATAATGAATTGTAATGTTAAGCCATAATTAAAATTAAATAAAAATATTTTAAAGCTATTAACTACAAAGTCTTTTTCTAAATTTAATAGTGAAAATATAAAAATTCCAAATGAATTTGAGATTACACAATCAACAAGAAAAGAGTAAATCCTTTTTCTATAAACATCTTCCATAACTATATTTTTTTATTCAGTTATTATTTCTATTTCAAAATTTCCATCTTTGTCAACAGGATATTTGCCTACTCTAATTGATGATTTTGTAAGATCATCTTCATCAGTCCATGTTGTACTTTTAGTAATTTCGATAAAGTCTACTTTTGAAACATCAACATTAGGCATCAATTTTTTAATATTAATGTATTTCGTTGGTTCAGTAGGTTTAGCAATACCTACTAATTTGCAAAAATCTTCGTCAACCATTAAACATGTACCTCCACCTGCTCCAAAACCTACTGGAAAACCACAATATACATAAACATCAGTTGCAATCCAAGCAACACCAATATTAATTCCAATATTAAATTTCCTGCATTTTTGTTTAACAGAAACAGAAGAATCTTGAGATTCAATTTCTAGTTTAGTTTCTGTAAATTTGTCTTGTGCATTTAAACCACAAGTAGTTATTAAAGTAAGTGCTAAAGTGTAAAATAATTTTTTCATTTTAAATAATTTCTTCCCTTTTTTGTTAGGCAAAACGTATTGCATGACGATGTCTCTAGGTACTTTTTTGTAGGTTAGTAATTGCACCGCCACTTGGTTTTTTTTTGAGTCTTTGCTACTTTTCGTATTTTCATGAATGAATTCTATTGTATCTTCATGCAAGTCGTCTGTTTAGCGTGTTATCAAAAATTATTAACCAACTTAAACATAACAAATAAAAAATTATATCTTAAATTTTTTATGATATTATGTTTCTTATTGCTAAACTACTTTTCTTGCGTAAACAAAACTATTACAATTTTAATAAAAATAAACAAATAATTGTTATTTTTGAACAATAAAATGCTAAAAAAATGAGTGTAGGAACAAAATTAAGAAAATTAAGGTTACAGAATAAATGGAGTCAAGAGGAATTGGCACATAAGCTTAATGTTGCTCAAACCTCTATTTCTAACTTTGAAGCAAATAAAACAATACCAGACTTTTTTGTTATGCAAAAAGTATGTGAAGTTTTTGAAGTTGGCTTTGAGTTTTTTATTGAAAAAGATAAAGAAAAGTATGTTTTTAAAAATAATGAAAACAATAATATAGTTGTTGGTAAAATTGAAATATTAAATAATAATATGCCAGAAGGCATATTAGAGAATATGATTAAACGTATTGAACAATTAGAAAAATTAACTCAGAAAAATAAATAAATTATATTATCGTTATAAATGTGTGCAACTTAAAATAATCATATTATGGCATCCACTTCAGAAGTAGGTCACGCAAAAAATATTGCTAACCTAAATTTACTAAACACAAATATTGCTTCATTAGGAGCGATTTACAATCCAAGTAATCCAAAATTACTTTTAACTAATTTACAAAGTATTTATTCTTCTGCTTTTAATCAGCAAGAAAGTGTTAACAATCTAGTTGCTCCTTATTCAATTGCAGTAGATGAAAGGGAAATGATTTTCAAACCATTGAATAGAGAATTAACAAAGCTTCGCAAAGCATACAAAGCAACAGATGGTGTAACTGCTGTTCAATTAGAAGACTTTATGACAATAGTTCGTAAACTTAAAGGAGTTAAAAAAACATCTACAATTGCCGCAACCAATCCAGAGGAAGCACAATCAACTCATTCAACATCGCAAATGAGTTATGACCAACGTACCAATAATATGGATTTATTAATTTCATTATTACAAAATACCTCTAACTTCAATCCAAATGAAACAGAATATCAAATAGCTACTTATCAAGCCAAGAAAGCTGAAATGCTTGTAAAAACACAAGCGGTTGCCGATGCTTATATACCTTTAAATAATGCAAGAAGTTTAAGAAATGCAACATTATATAATAATGATGAAAATCTTGTAGATATTGCAAACAAAGCAAAAGATTACTTATTTACAATTCTTGATGCAAATTCTGCTCAATACAAAGCAATTTCAAAAATAAAATTTAAAAAAAGATAATCGATACAAGCAAAGTCTAAAATGAACAAAGCATTGGCGTAAAAAAGTAATGCTTTGGCTTTATGCATAAAGGCAGTGGCAAAACAAAACAAAGCTTTGTCTCAAAATGACAATACATTATCATTATAAGATAATGTATTGTCTATATCATATAATGTATAGTCTTGTTATAGTACTTCATTGTCTTCAGTAAAATAAGTATTGGTACAATAAATTAATATAGATTTCTGATATTCAGAATATTGAATTCTTAAAAATACGCATTTTAGCGTATTTTTTTATGTTTTGATGCGAGGTAAGTTTGTCCTATAACTTTTAACAATCAATACGATGAAATCAAAAAATTATTTTTCAAAAATTGCTTCGGCACTATTTTTATTATTTGCAATTAATTCAAATGCAAATAACGTAGAAATTACAGGAACATCTGTTTCTGGAAATGATATTACTTTTAATATTTCTTGGGAAAACAGTTGGAATGCCAATGTTGCTCCAGCTAATTGGGATGCCGTTTGGGTATTTATAAAGTACCAAGATTGTAACACACGTTTGTGGGCACACACTAGTTTAAGTACTGTAGCTGGAGATCATTCTGCTGCTTCTCCATTACAAGTAGACCCAGTTGCAGATGGTAGAGGTGTTTTTATCAGAAGAAGTGCTCTTGGTGGCGGAAATATTTCTGCAACATCAATTACATTAAGAATGACAGGTTTGGGTGCTGGGCCATATAATTTCAAAGTTTTCGGAATTGAAATGGTAAATGTTCCTCAAGGAAATTTTGAAATTGGTGATGCTACAAGTGCTTCAACTTTCAATAGCATAAATGTAACAGCAACTTCTCAATCAGGTGGAATAACATCAGCTGCAATTGGCGGTGGCGGACCAACAGTTCCTGCAACTTTCCCAATGGGATACAATTCATTTTACTGTATGAAATACGAAATTTCTCAATTACAATATGTTGAATTTTTAAACTCATTAACTTTTGCACAACAACAAACAAGAATAACTACTGATCCAACATCTGCTTCAGGAACTTATGTGACTTTTGGGGCAAATTACTATAGAAATGGGATTGTTATTGAAACACCTGGAAATAATGCCGCAATACCTGCTGTTTTTGGATGCGATGCAACGAATGGAGTTTTCAACAATGTGAATGATGGACAAAGTGGGGCTATGAATAATTTATCATGGGCAGATTTAGCAGCTTATTTAGATTGGGCAGCTTTAAGACCAATGACTGAATTAGAATTTGAAAAAGTATGTCGTGGAACAATGCCAAGAGTTGCAGGAGAATATCCTTGGGGTGATACTACAATTAATGCATTTTATAGTACTACAGTTGTAAATCCATTACAGCCAACTGAAGCAGCGAACGCTGTCGTTAATGGTAGATGTGCAGTAGCTTTAGGAAGTGCAAATCCAGGTTATGGACCATTAAAAGTAGGAGTTTTCGCAACATCAACATCAGGTAGATCATCAGCTGGAGCTTCTTATTATGGAGCTATGGAAATGGGTGGAAATGTTGTTGAAAGAACAATTACTGTAGCAAATGCATCAGGAGTTGCTTTTAATGGAACTTTAGGTGACGGAACTTTAACAGCAATAGGAAATGCAAACCAAGCTACTTGGCCATCAATTTCAACAGCAACAGGAGTTGGTCAAAGAGGTGGAGAATATGTAAGTCCTGCTTCTTATGCTAGAACATCAGATAGAACAGTTGCTGGTTCAACTGATGCAACAAGACAATACACTTATGGTGGAAGAGGTGTAAGATAGTAATCTAATTTGATGTATAGGTTAATATGCCTATAACAAAAGAAGTATAATAATTTTAAAAATCAAATTAGATGAAAACAACAAAAATATATTTAGTTGTTTGCTTAACATTTATTTTGACACAATTTACCGCATTTGCTCAATACAATGGTGGAGTTTCAGATGGAGCTTCATTAAATGAATTAAGTGCAACAAGTTGTTCAACTCCAGCGCATTTTTATGCCTATTTTGGAGGAAACAATGATGGTTCGAGTGTCGAAGAGTTAAGTACAACAACCTGTGGAACAGCACCGTTTCAGTTTGCCTATATGGGAGGAACTGCTGATGGTGCAGCTACAGAAGAGCTAAGTGCTACTGTCTGTGGTATTCCGCCTTCCTTCTTTGCCTATATGGGAGGAAATAATGATGGTGCAGGAGTAGAAACTTTTGAGGCAAATGTATGTGCATTTCCACCTCAGTTTTATGCTTACTTTGGTGGTGATGGTGATGGTTTTACATTAGATAAAACGGCTCCAATTTGCCCAACAGAACCACCAGTAGCAAGTTTTACAGCTTCAGTTACCCAAATTTGTGTAGGTCAAACAGTGACATTTACAGATACTTCAACCAATATTCCATCGGCTTGGACATGGACATTTGAAGGAGGGACTCCAGCTACGGCAACAGATCAAAACCCTGTAATTACGTATAATACGCCAGGTGTTTATGATGTAACTTTAATGGCAGCAAATTACAACGGTACAAATACTGTAGTTGCAACAGACCAAATAATAGTTTATGCTTATCCAGTTATTACTTCAACAACTCCAGCGAGTAGATGTGATTCAGGAACAGTTACTTTGCAAGCTTCAACAAATGTTGGAACTTTAAATTGGTACAATGCAGCAACAGGTGGAACTTTAGTTGGAACTGGAACAAGTTTTACAACTCCTAGTTTATCTTCAACTACAACTTATTATGTTGAATCATTAAATGGAGTATGTTCTTCGTCAAGAAGTGCAGTTGTGGCAACAGTAAATACTACGCCAACAATAACATCAACAACACCGGCAACACGTTGTGGTTCAGGTTCTGTTACAATTTCTGCAACAGCAAGTGCAGGAACAATTTGGTGGTATGATGCTCCAACAACAGGAACTTTACTTGCTTCAGGAACTAGTTTTTCTCCAAATGTGACTGTAACAACAACTTATTATGTTGAAACAACTTTAAATGGTTGTACTTCACCAAGAACAGCAGTAGTTGTAACGGTAAATACTACACCAACAATAACATCAACAACTCCAGCGAGTAGATGTGATGCTGGAACGGTAACATTACAAGCAACAGCTTCTAGTGGAACGTTAAATTGGTATGCAGCACCAACAGGTGGAACATCATTAGGAACAGGAACAAGTTATACAACACCTAGTATTAGTTCAACTACAACTTATTATGTTGAAGCTACTTTAGGAACTTGTAATTCAACAAGAACTCCTGTAACTGCAACAATTAACGTGACTCCAAGTATTACATCAACTTCTCCATCGCAAGTATGTGATTCGGGAACCGTAACTTTAGGAGCAACAGCTAATGCAGGAACTTTAAATTGGTATAGTTCAGCATCAGGTGGAAGTGTATTAGGATCAGGAAATAGTTTTACAACTCCATCAATCAGCACAACTACAACTTTTTATGTAGAATCGGTTAACGGAAGTTGTACTTCAGTAAGAGTACCAGTTGTGGCAACTGTTAATACTACTCCAACTATTACATCAACAACTGACGCTACAGTTTGTGGTCAAAGTGGAGGAACTTTATTTGCAACAGCAAGCGCAGGAACTGTGTATTGGTATAATGTCGCTTCTGGAGGTTCTGCAATTACAACTGGAACGAGTCTTTCTGTGAGTGGTGGTTCTGGCACTTTTTATGCGGAAGCAGTAAATAATGGATGTGTTTCTGTGAGAGTAGCTGTAAATTATACTTATATTCCAATTCCACAAATAACAGTTGTTGGTTCAGCTAGTCGTTGCGGTAACGGAAGTGTAACTTTAACAACTAATTCCGATTCTGGAACAATAAATTGGTATGATGCACCAGTTGGAGGAAATTTAGTAGCAACAGGAACAAGTTATACAACACCAAGTTTGTCTTCAACAACATCTTATTATGTCGAAGCAGCCAATGGAACTTGTATTTCAGCATCTAGAACGGCAATAACGGCAACAATTAATGCAATTCCAGTGATAACTTCAACAACTCCAGCTAGCAGATGTGGCGATGGAAGTGTAACATTACAAGCAACAGCAAGTATCGGAACTATTAATTGGTACACCGCTCCAACAGGTGGAACTTTAGTTGCCACAGGTGGAACTTTTACAACTCCTATTTTAGGAACAACAACAATTTATTATGTTGAGGTTGTTAATGGAGGTTGTAATTCAGCTAGAACTGCTGTTAATGCAACTGTATTTGCAGTAGCAACAATCACTTCAACAACTCCAGCGAGTAGATGTGATGCAGGTAGTTTAACACTAAATGCAACTTCAAATGTTGGGACATTAAGTTGGTATAACACACCGTCTGGAGGAACTTTGTTAGGTTCTGGAACAAGTTTTACTACGCCTAATATTTCGACTACAACAACTTATTATGTTGAGGCAAATAACGGAGTTTGTACTACTTCTAGAGTTGCGGTAACTGCTTCAATAAATCCAACAGCTGCACCAACCGGATTTGCAAATCAATCATTTTGCGCAGGCGAAACAGTTGGATTAATATCTGTTACAGGTTCAAATGTAATTTGGTATGATGCACCAACAGGCGGAAATGTAATTCCACCAGGAACAGCTTTAGTTTCGGGAACAACTTATTACGCTTCTCAAACGGTTACAAGTTGTGAAAGTCCAATAAGATTGGCAGTTACAATGACATTAGGTGGATGTTTAGGAACTGAGGAATTTATAGCAAATGTTATCAAATTATATCCAAATCCAGTAGTTGATATTGTGACTATTTCTTCAACAGAAATGATGACAAATTTAGAAGTTGTGAATATACTTGGTCAGATTGTCTTTTCAAAATCGGTAAACGAAAATGAAACAACAATAGATATGTCAAGATATTCTTCGGGTTCTTATATTGTTAGAGTTTTAGTTGATGATAAGGTTAAAATCTTTAAAGTAATTAAAAAGTAGTAAGTAGTTTTTATAGTTTAGTTTTTTTGAAACCATCTCGTTAATTCGGGATGGTTTTTTAATATACGAAATTTTACGTATTTTTTTAACTTTGTTCTGATGATAAATTTGTGTATCAATTTTTAAATTTTTTAAGATGAAAAGTTCACTCATTGCTGTTTTTTTTCTTTTTTCATTGATTGGTTTCGGACAAAATACAGCTACCACAGTAGTTACTAAAGAACTTTTTCCTGAATTATTTCAATTGAAATTACCTATTGAAATTCCTAAAATTCAATTCGTACCAGAAAAAGAATTATATATAAAAAAAAGCAAATTAAAAGGAGATCAATACACTGACACTTTTATATTAAATTTTAAAGATAAAAGTGTTTTCAAAGGAAGGGTAAGTAGCAATTATGGTGGACATGAAAACACGGTTTCCATTAATTTTGGCGAGATGAGTTTTTCCAACGGAGATACTTATAAAGGACATTTTTATGAAGGAAACCCTATTGACGGTCAATATGTTTTTGCCAATGGAGATAGTCTCGAAATAACTTCCGCTAACCGAAATGGCTGCTGTAATTTTACTGGAAAATCAATCAATCAATTGTATAAATTCAAAGATGGAACAACACTGAAAATGCATGGTTACGAAGGCAAGACAAAGTTCTATTATGAAAAGCCAGATGGAACAAAAATTGTTTCACTTCTAAATCCAGACAAAAGTTTGGATGGTTATACTGAATACTTTACCAAAGAAGGTTTTTTTTACAAAGGTGAATTGTCCAAAAACAGACCAATACAAAAATGGGAAATTCAAAATGACAAAGGAGCTTTTATTGCCATATTTAATTTGGATGGGATAACGGGTTATGTTCCCTACAAAGACGAATCAAATATTACTAAGTGGGGCAAATTTTATTTGGAAAAATTAGTTCAACCTATAACTTATTTAGCACCTTATACTTTTTGCGTTAAAGGCGATTGTCAAAACGGCGAAGCTACTATTTATGTTGCTAAAAATCCAGACACAGGTTTCGGTTTTGAAATGGTTGGAAATTTTGCAAACGGAAAGCCAATTGGCGACTTTGTAATGAATGATGAAGACATAAATAAAAATAAGTACACCATTATTGGTCCAATAAAAAACTATAAATTTCATGGAAAATGCGCAAAAGCATATCTTGATAAGAAAATTGTATTTACAGGTGAATTCCAAAACGGATTACCTCAAAACGGAAACCTTACTGTTGATGAAAAATTAATAGAAGTTAAGGGTTTTAAAGAAGGCAAGTACATCGGTAAACAAACTTTTCCACGTACAGAAAAACGTATGTACAGCCGATACTATGAAGGTGAGTTTAATCAATATGGACAGATGGAAGGTACTGGAACCGTCTATATTACCGATAATAATCATTGGGGTTATGAAGGTTGTAAAGTGTCCGCTACAGATTGGAAAGATGGGTATTCATCACATTGTTGTTTCGTGAGAAAAAATGGAGAGGAAGATTGTCAACGTGTCTATTTTGTAAATCGTTCTGATTTTCCAGATTTTAGTTTTGAACATCCTGTTTCCCTAAGAAATTTAGCTGCATATCAGCAACAAAAAGAGCAAGAACGAATAGCCCAGGAAGCTGCTAATACTAAACTCCAAAACGAATACCAATGCAATCAATGCAATGGTTTAGGTGTAATTAAAACCCAATGTCCAATGTGTAAAGGCGCTGGATACCGAAAAGATATGGTTACTTACGATAGACATACCGGTAACACAGGTGGTTTGGCTAAATGCAGTCATTGTGCAGGAACAGGTCAATATACCGTAATGGGTTGCTCCAAATGTGACGGAAAAGGATTTGTGAAAAAATAAAAAAAGGCTCTGAATTTCAGAGCCTTTTTTACAAAAACCAATAACTATTTAATCAATAAACTATAATTTACTTTCTAGACTTTGCCATCCACCACCATTCATAACATCAATACCATTGTTTTTCAAAATTGATGCAGCTTGCGCACTTCTCATTCCACTTCTACAACATACAATAACAGGTTTTTCTAATCTTTTAATTTCATTAACTTTAGAAAAAATGTTGTCTAACGGAATGTTTTTAGAGTTCTTAATATGACCTTCTATAAACTCACCAACTGTTCTTACATCAATAATAACAGCTCCTTTGTCCATGTATTCTTTTACGCTCTCCGATTTTCCTCCTAAACCTAACATACTTAATAATCCCATGTTTTATTATTTTTAATTTGTTTTCTATTTCAGATTTCTACAGCAAAATTAATGGTATACATCTTACAAAGTTGTAACAAAAGTTACCCAAGTCAAAAAAATCTTTATATTTGATTCGTATGAAGATTACAGACCGCAAAACCGAAATCGTAAACGTATCCGCAAAACTTTTTAAAGAAAAAGGCTATAGCGCAGTAACTATGCGTGACATCGCTCAAGCTATGGACATCAAAGCGGCAAGCTTATACAATCACATTAAATCTAAACAAGAAATTTTAGTTTTAATAATCATTGAAATTGCTGAGGAATTTACCAATGTAATGAACGAAATAGTAGCTTCCGAAATTTCATCCATACATAAAATAGAACGAGTAATCGATTTGCATATCGATATTACACTCAGAAATCCTGATGCATTAGCTTGCCTAAATAATGATTGGATGCATCTAGAAGACAACGATTTGAAGTATTTTATCAAAATGCGAAATGACTATGAACAAAGTTTCCGAAATATTGTAAAAAATGGGATTCTTAACAACGAAATAGTTAATCTTAACATAGAAGTCATCATTTTCTCAACTCTTTCCACGTTGCGAACTTTATACCTTTGGTACGACAAAACCAAAAGTCTTAACGAAAAAATTCTAAAAAGTAATATGAAAAAAGTATTGCTTAACGGAATAATATAAACTCAGTTATTAGATTCTTTCATTTTTTTAGATTTCTCCAATCGGTGTTCCAAAACAATTGTTAACGATTAAATAAAAATTACAACGTTTTCGTAACATATTAAAATTTTCACTAAATTTGCATAACAAACTAACAAGTGTTAGTTAAAAATTATTCAGTCGTTATGTCAAAATTTCACAGCATAAAAATTGCCGATATTTACAAGGAAACCAAAGATTGTTCCGTACTTTCTTTTGAGATTCCAGAAGAATTAAAGCAAGAATTTCAATACAAACCAGGACAACATCTCACGCTAAAAGCGATGATTGACGGTGAAGATGTACGTCGTTCTTATTCATTATGTTCGTCTCCAATCGAAAATAAATGGAAAGTAGCTGTTAAAAAAATCAATGGCGGATTGTTCTCAACCTACGTAAACGAAACATTAAAAAGTGGTGATATCCTAGAAATAATGCCACCAAGCGGAAAGTTTAATGTAGAAATCGATACCCAAAAAGCCAAAAATTACATAGCATTTGCAGCAGGAAGCGGCATCACGCCAATTCTGTCAATCATAAAAACACATTTAAAAGCAGAGCCAAACAGCACTTTTAAATTATTTAATCCATTATCTTTAAAGAAGAAATTGAACAGCTTAAAAACTTGTACTTCAATCGTTTCGAAATTTTTCATTTCCTAACCAAAGAACATCGAGCCTCCGAATTGTTTAACGGAAGATTTACCAAAGAAAAAATTCAGGTTTTAACCGAAAAAATAATCGACATTCCAGCAACCGACGATTGTTTCATCTGCGGACCAGAAGATATGATTTTCCTATTACGCGACGAATTAACAGCTGCCGGATTAGATAGCGATAAAATACATTACGAGTTGTTCACTTCCGGAATTTCCGAAGAAGACAAAAAACGAATTCAAAGAATAGTAGAAAATAAAGTAAACGGAACCGACATCACTATAATCGACGGCGGAAAAGAATTCCATTTCGTAATGGACGAAGCTTTCGACAACATTCTCGATGGTGCATTAGCAGCCGGAGCCGATTTACCATTTGCCTGCAAAGGCGGTGTATGCAGTACCTGCAAATGCAAAGTTTTAGAAGGCGAAGTCGAAATGAAAGTCAATTACGCACTCGACGCACACGAAGTCGCCAAAGGATTGGTTTTGAGCTGTCAAGCCGTCCCAACAACCGACAAAGTAGTAGTCGATTTTGGGGTTTAGGAGCGAATGGTTTGGGCATTTTTGCAATCCATTTTCCTGCTTTCCTTCCAAAGTCCCGATAAAAATAGGGAGCTTTTCCCTCCAATCAGGGCTAGAAAGCAAACGAATTGAATAAAATTTAGAGATATAAAACAACACTATCTTAATGAACCTTAATAGTTCGAAAGAAAAAATATAATTTGCGAATTTGCGGTAAAATAATAATCAGTTTAAATCTGTATAATCCGTTAAATCTGTGGCAAAAAAATAAAACAATAATCGTTCAAAGTTACTGCAAAGTAAAGTATTACGGCGACTGAACACTGAACACTAATTCAAAAAATTATGTCAGAAAAAGAAGTAAAAAACCTGGAAGAAATCTTCGATGCACGAATTGCAAGAGACGAAAAAATAGAGCCCAAAGATTGGATGCCCGAAAAATACCGCCAAACACACATTCGTCAAATTTCCCAACACGCACATTCCGAAATCGTAGGAATGCTACCCGAAGGAAATTGGATAACACGTGCGCCATCGTTAAAAAGAAAAGTAGCGCTTTTGGCCAAAATCCAAGACGAAGCCGGACACGGATTATACCTTTATTCTGCTTGTGAAACTCTAGGTGTATCACGCGAAGAATTATACGAACAATTACATTCT
>JAAFHW010000027.1 GCA_013298525.1 Flavobacteriia bacterium | reverse complement strand
TCCACCTTGTCTGTCAAGAACCATGTTCCAATCAATCCAGCCATCGACTCTATTATTTAGACATCCAATTATATCATTTGCATAACGGTTTACAGGAGCGTATTTTGGATGCAAATATTTTTCTTTTTCACTTGCCCAATCCCAACCCCAATCGGTAGCTTCTTTTTTCCAATACCAAGCATCATCTTGCCAATGCGGAATTTCAGAATCTACACAACCTTCGGTTTCTATTAAATATTTGTTTGGTGCTTTTTGGTGTGCGTATTGTAAATCTTCTGGGAAAACTTCATAGGTACTTTCATACCAATGAATTGCCATTCCGTCAAAATATTTAGAGGTGTTTTCATCTTTATACATTTCGTTTGCCCATTCTTTGATACCTGCACGATTTTGGTCATATCCAAATATTTTCACATTTCCCCAACCATCTTTTTCTAATTTTGGCCCCATGTGATTCATTACAAAATCGGTCATTTCTTTTGGCGAAAAAAGAGTGCTTTCCCAATTGTTTCCGTTTCCGTGTGGTTCATTGATCACTGTTAAACCCCAAATATCAATACCTTCTTTTTTATAAGCATTAAGATATTTTGAAAAATACAAAGCGAAAGCATCATTGAATTCTGGTAATAATTTTCCACCTACATATTTTTTATTGTCTTTCATCCATGGCGGACACGACCAAGGTGAAGAAATGATTTTAAAACCTTCTTTAGAAATAGCTTTTGCTTCTAAAATCATCGGAATTAAATCGGATTTATCGTCTTCTATGGTAAAATGTTCCAAAGTCATGTCGTTTTCGACTTTGGCGTAAGTGTAATTGCTTAACGAAAAATCGCAAGACGCAATGTGTGTTCGGGTAAGCGAATAATTGGCTCCTGATTCACTGAAGTAAGCATCTAAAATTTTCTTACGATTTTCTTTACTCAATCGATTGAGTAAATAAGCCGAAGATTCGGTGAAAGAACCTCCGAAACCTGTAATAGTTTGAAATTTTTCATCAGGATTAATGGTAACAACAACTGGAGTTCCTTCGCTAGAAAATTGTGTGATTTTTGTCAATGCATTTCCTCGTTCGGAAGTTTCATAAACTTGAACGTTTAATTTATCAGCAACTTTACAACTATGCAATGAAAATGCCATAATACAAGCTATTATCAAAAATTTACTCTCTACTATTTTACCCTTGTTATTTACCATTTCTTTTAATTCTTTAAAACAGAATTAGGTGTTTTAACATCCAACCACAAGGCTTTTTCATCGCCATTGTAGGTTTTTGTTATTGGTTTTCCATCTCTAGTTAAACCTTTAAAAGTTCCACTATCTACATTTTTCCAAAGCACATATTTGGCTTGTGATTGCAAATTAATTAAGCCAAAATGATTTTCCGAACCTAACGGATTGGCTGCATCTTTCCAGTTTTCATCAAAAGCTTCAAAATAGAAACACGAAATATTATTTTTGTTGCTCCATTCTCTCATTAAGTCATAATACAACGCTGATTTGTATTCATCTGTTGCCTTCGAACCATCATTTCCATAATGTTCATTTGACTTTGTTGCCCAACCTGTTTCACCAACATGAACTGGTTTATTCACACCAATTGACTTCATATAACTAACAACACTTTCGTATTGATTGATGGCATAATTTCTCGCTCTTAACATTGCAGCATCAACTTTTTCCTTTTCAGACAACTGCAATTCATTTTCTTTTATTCCCCAAAAAACTGGGTGATAATGCGTGTCGTGCATTGGATAAGTATGCATCGAAATATAATCTACGGCTTTTATCAATTGATTCAAATCTTCAACATGATAATCGGCAGTATGTCCGCCCCAAGAAGCAAAATTATCTGAACTTGTTATCCAAAGTTCTTTCGGTAATTTATTTTCTTTCTTTAAATTCTGTAAATGATTTACCCATTTCAAAATGATATTTGGCGTAACATAATAACTTGTTGCCCATTTTACCATCGCTTCATTCCCAACAGCAATAATTTTAATTATTTCTGGATATTTATTTGTTAATCTTACTGCTTCTTCAATTTCAATTGCATTTCTTTCACTTTCTTCATTATGAATTGGTTGTAAGTTTGTCCATGCATTTTTACAATCAATCCATGCGCCAAGCATTACATACATTTCAAAATTTTCATCGGCTTTTTTTAATTCTGTAATGGCTTTTAATAAATTTATTACTTCTTCATAATGCACATTATAAGTTCGTAAAACTTTAATATTCAATGCAGAAAGTATTCTTAAATCTTCTTTAATTTCTGTTATTGTTGGTTGAATTTCTCTAGAATTTGCTCTGTATCCACCATAACAAATAGCTTGGTATTCTGTATTTCCTAATAATTTTTCTGCCGTCATTTCTTTTGAAACTAAATTTCTTGTATTGGTTGGTTTACATGATATAAACAATAGTAATATGATGCAAATCAGATTTTTCATTATCTTAGAATGTCTTTGTTTAAAAAAACTTCAACCAATGTAATTTCATTAGTTCTATCGAATATTTTTTTGCTTTCTTCTTTGTTTAATTCTAATGTTTCAAAAGTTTTAGTTGCTCCATTTTTATAGTTTAAAACAATTTTACTTGTTGTATTAATTTTATAAATAACTGGCACTTGACATGTTGTAAATGCTAAAGAGTCTTTTTCAAGATTCATTACTTTTTTCGAACCGTCAACCATCACAAAAGTTACTTCGGTATCTTTAGATAAAAACTCTTCTTTTTTGAGGAAGCTTGGTTGGAATTGTAATTTTCCGTCCTTCATTTTTACACCTAATTCTCCAATTCGAGTTAAGACATCTTCTTTTACTTGACCTGTCATTCCTGGTTGCTGTGCGCCTTTGCCAAAAGGTGTGTGTGAATAAGGATCGGTTGGAAAAGCTCCGTAAACTTCTGGTGATTTATGGATTCCTATTCCGGCTCCGATTTCATCAAAATGACTTACTAAAGCATCAATTACAGCTTCATCGTCCTTATTTTCAATAGCTTTATTAATAACTTCCATTACTGCTAAATGCAACTTGGAAACCATATGCCAATAAATAGAACCTAAGCCTTCATAACCATAAAAAGTTCCTGAACGACCTGTAAAAGCTTTGTGATTGAATACGTCTTCGAATATTTGAAGTACAGCATCTGAATCTTTTGAAACCAATTCTTTATAATCATTATTGGATGCCAATTGATCTAAAGCATTCTTTAAATCGTTAGCATTATGAAAATTACCATTAAAATGATAGTTTCCTTTAATGTCTTTATTGATTAGTTGAAAATTATTGTCTTTTAGAAGTTGTTTTAGCAAATGAGAATTTTCTACTTTGACACTTGGAATTGTATTCTTTTCTAAAAACTTAGGAAGTTCTTTATTTGGATATAAAATATAGCTGTTTTGATCTTTTCTGTACAAAGCACTTTTTCTTAAAGCATCCAATACTTCTAAAGATTGTTTACCTGATAAAAAGCCTGAACTTAAAATAGCTACTTGGCCTTCAAGCATTTCTGGTAAATAGGAAATAGAAACACCATTATTTTCAATAGACATTAAGTTATAAGCATGATACAACTTATCTTCTCTTTGATTGGCTTTTATAGAATGTTCGATAAAATCAATACTAACTTGAGCAAAATTCTTCAATCCTTGCATTGAATGCGTTCTCTTTTTACCCCAAAAACCGCTGTTGTAAACTTGAAAACGATATTCGGAAGCAACTTGACCTAAAGCATTAAGTATCTTTTGTCTTTCTTCATTAGAGATTGCGCCTGATAACAAATGTTGATTATCTAATAAAATTTGTCTTATGGCATGATAAAACTCTACCATTTCGTTAGAAATCTTAATGGTTTCTTGGCTAGAATTATCTAATAATTGTTGGAAAAACTTCAAAAATCTTCTCAAATAATAAAGCGTAACCATTGAAACACCATTACCTACCAAAGCATTATTAGCGTCATTCCATTCAGGTCGTTGGGTATTCATCCAAATTCCTGCTTCTGGAATAAAATTGGACATTTTTGCCAAAACAGTAGCTAATATTTTCTCGATTAGATTTACATGATAAATTTCATCAGTATTATCTCTTAGTAAAGCCCCATCTGCACCATTTTCAATTCTACGTTTTTGAATTTTAGCATCCCATTCATGGTCAAACTCGATTGTATCTTTTGGATTTTTTAATATATCTTGATACGGTTTAATAATATAAGGAACCGCAGCATAAACAAAACACTCTTTATCAAAATACGCGTTTAGTTTTCCTGGTTGGTACTTTTCTATAAACTCTAAAAACTTCAACAAATAGATAATTTGATGATCACCCCAATAACCAATGTATGACCAAGGATTATCTGGTTCGATAGTTTCCCAATCAAAGCCACTTTTTGTTACTCTGTATGGATTATATCCATCGAAAGTTGAGGCGTTCAGAAACTTGTGAATCATTCCGTCGATAAACTCAGGATAAGCGTTGGCTAAGGATTCCCAGTTTTGAAAAATATCACGCCAATTTCCTTCGTAATCTAATATTTTAGAACCATCAATTTCACTTCTTGTATTGATAGAAAATTTGTTCCAAGGTCGACTTGGATCACCGTGTCTTCTACTAAATTTAAGAGGAAGATATTCGGTACAAAGACGAACTAAATCGGCATTTTCGGAATTTGAAATTAATTCTTGAAGATGTGAATAGTCAAAAGTTTCAGGTAAATCGTTTAGAAAATTACTTTCTTCTTGAAATAAAGTTTTATTTGCTTTGGCTATATAATTTACAAAATCATTTTTCTCAATCGTGTAGTTATTATCAAAAATTCCACCACGCATGATGTTGAATAAAACATTTGAAAAATGACGTGTATCTTTACGTTTGTCTGCCGTGAATTGTAATCCGTCGGCAGTTGCGTTTAGAGCGATAAGATTTTGAGTACCTAAATCTGTATCTTGAATTATTTGATTTTCGAGCGTTTTATCATTACAAATAGCATCCGCTAATTCAATAACTTGCGCTTGATTTTGATTTACATTAGCGATAATCTTCCACGATTTAGAAGAATTCTTTGTTAAAAACAAATCGGTTGAAACAAAATAAGCACCTTTTTCACCTTTTACATCGGTTTCTTGATGCACTTTTTGAAATTTTCTAAAAGCAGAAAGTTGTAATGAAGAAAGCAAATAAGTTGGATTATTCAAACCTAAAGACCAAGCAATATTAGCTTTTAGCGCTTCGCTTGGTTCGGCTTTATCAACAATAATGGCACTTAGAGCAAAAATTCCTAGACCACTTTCTGAATGAAGTTCGTTTCTTTTGTATGCATCAACTAAATTGCTTGTTGTGGCTTGTAAATCACTATTAACTCCTTGAGGTAAAACATTTTGAATTCCATCAAGAAGTGTTATTTTATAATCATTTTCAGAGTCATTAATTAATTCTGATTTTTTTACAAATCCGAATAAATTACTTGAATTCCATTGGTATCGGAACGTAAGTTGAAAATCATTATGAATTTCTTCAAATATGATTTTATTACCAAATTCGTTTTTGTATAAATTTCGAGTTATAGAATACTTATCATTAAATCGTTCTGAAAAAGGTTCCCAAATATACTTTTCGTTGTTACTTTCAATTTGAAAAATAGATTTACTTCCAGTAATATCAGCAAATTCGGTTATTTTATCATCTGTATAATAAGGAAAAAGAGCAAATTCTGCATTTTTTCTTCCAGCTGTTAAACCACCATTACTTGAAATAAACATCCAATGATTAGAATCACTAACGATGCTCATAAAAAATGGTCGCATTGCATCGTTATTGGAAATTTTATAGAAAACTTCTCCATCTATTGAAATAATATTCATTTCAACAGATTTTACAGTTAAATTATTGTTTGCTTTTTCAATACTATTTTGGGATAGGCTCATAAACACTCTTTAATTGAAATTTAAAAAAATTAAATAATCTAATAGACTAAACTTAAAAAGTCTATTAGATTATTACTTGAAAAAAAAACTTATTGATAAACTCTTACATAATCGACTAACATTTCTTGTGGAAATGGAGTTTCACTATTTGGTGCTCCTGGATAGTTTCCACCAACTGCCATATTAAGTATTATGTAAAACGGTTGGTTAAAAACCCAATCACCAGTAACATCAAATGGAGTTATTTGATTGTAAAGAACATCATCAACATAAAAATTAATATAATTTTCCCCCCATTCAATTCCGAAAACGTGGAAATCTGTATCAAATCTGCTGTTTGGTAATGTAAATGTTTTAGTTATTGCGTTTCCTGCAGAATATCCTGGACCATGAACAGTTCCAAAAACTTTAGTAGGACTATTTCCAAGGTATTCCATAATATCGATTTCTCCACATTGTGGCCATATAGCAGTATCAGAATTGCTTCCAAGCATCCAAAAAGCAGGCCATAGACCCTTTCCTCTAGGCAATTTTATTCTAGCTTCTAATCTACCATACTTGGTTTCAAATTTGCCTTTTGATAAAATTCGAGCAGAAGTAAAAGCTTCTCCCATATACTGTTCTCTGCGTGCAGTAATTTTAAGCAAACCGTTTTCAACTTTAATATTTACAGGTCTGTCTGTGTAATATTGAAGTTCGTTATTACCCCAACCATCTGTACCAGTTCCAATATTGTAAGACCACAGATTAGAATCTGGAGCTCCGTTAACACTAAATTCATCACTCATTACTAATTGATTTTTAGTAACAACTGTTTGCTTTTCATCTGTAGAACAGCTATTAAATAATAAAACTATCGATAATGAAAGAATTAAACTATTCTTATTTTTAATTGAAATCATTTTTATTTTTTTTAGTTATGAAAATATACATTATCGACATATAATATAGAATTATCGCCACCTTCAAGAATAATTTGCGCTAGATTGGTTCTACTCAAAAGACCTGGCATTGCAGAAAATGGAATTTCAATTGAAATCCAATTTTGAGAGACAACTGGAGTTGGAGTTGTTGCGGTGAATGTTGTAGAATGTCTTGTATCATTACCTCCACCGAAAACTCCATCAGCACCAAAATCTACAACTATAACACGTAATTGTCTTCCTGGAGTGATTGGTCCAGGAATAAATGCATCTAAATGAATATGAGTCATTGAAGTAGCGTTCACAGTTGGACTACTAAACTCAATACCAACAAAGTTAAAATTTGTATAATTCAAAACATTGTCACCTAAAACAGAAAAATCATTTGAAACAGTTGTTTGCCATGGTTGCCAATATCCATTATAATAATTTACAGGTACATTAGTGTAGGCATCTGAAAATATAGAAATTACATTTGATGGGTTTAAAGTTGGAGTTGGAGCATTAATATAGGTACCAGTACAATTTATTATCAAGCTTCCGGTTGCAGGTTGCCCATTAAAAGTTGCTGTAATAACAGCAGTTCCAGCACTTAAAGGAGTTACAACACCAGCATCACTTACTGTAGCGACAGATGGATTTGAAGAAACAAAATTTAAATATGCAGGAGCTATTGATACCGATTGATTTATCCCATTTGGCATATTAAACGTAGAGATAACACCAGTAACTGTAGAAGTTACACCTACAAAAGTTGATCTTGTAACGTTAGTACCATTCATAATTGAAGCGCTTAATGGTAGAATTGTACCTAATTTTTCAAATTTTAAATCATCAATCCAAAAAGTATATCCTAGACTGTTTGTTCCTTGACTACCAGCAGCATATCTAAACATCCCTCTTTCTTTAACTAATTTAGAAGCATCTGGAATAGGAATAATTACTTTTTGCCAGTTTGTACCGACACTAACATTAGTTATGGTTGTAATATATTTATTAGGAAAAAAATCTTCACCAAAACCAAATTCAGCAATATTGACTCCTTGACTAGCTTTAACATAAAAAGTCAAAGCGTCATAACCTGTTAAATCGCGACCTGCTCCTTCTGTTCTAAAAATTGCACCCGCATAAGAACCTTCTGGATCATTAGCATTAGGAACATCAAAACGCATAGATGCAGTACCTCTATAACTTACTTGACTGTCTACTGACCATGCAGTAGGCTTAGAACCACCGTAAGGAAAATAAAAATCACTACCCATTGCAACAGGTGCATCAATAAACACCTCTGCAGTTTTGGGAAATGTTGCGTTTGTAGCTTCATCTGACAAATCTCTTTCGCAGCTAATATTGATTAAAATAATCAATCCAAATAAAAGCGAATTTCTTAAATAATTAATTTTTCTATTTTTCATTTTTTCAATTTTTTTAAATTATTTACCAATATTTATATGAATGTATGTTCTGATTTCCCATTCAGATCCATTTCCAAATCCTGCTGGAGTTAAAACAGGTACTGCTGGAAAAGTATTTGCTGGAACAAAAGTTGGAGAATACCTTGGAGAATATTGGTCTAATGAACGCCAAATACCCATAATACCTATTTTAGTATCAGGTAAAATAAACCAATTTGGTTTTCCAACAGAAGTTGAAATGTCTATAGAACTTTGTACAGGATAGGTTAAGTTAAAGTCACGGTGATAATCAAAAGGACCCCAATCATTTATTTTTAAAGAAGAAACGACTTTCACTTTTTTGTAAATCACTCTTAAATCACCACCCATTCTATTGATTATTCTCTCTGAGTCACCATTTGCTTGCCCATTACCAAAGTATATGTTAGCAATCATACCTAGATCTGGGCTAAGTTTTGAAACTATTCTTGTATTAGATTCCCATAAATTTTGAGCTGGTGCAGATTTAGCAAATGCAAACGCTGTACGATTTGCTAAAAATCCGATAGCAGCATCCATTGTAGTAGGTAATTTTCTATATACAAAACCTGTACTGAAAGCAAATTTTGCATCTTCAACCATATCATTATTCCACTCATACATCCAAGTGGCCGGAGTTGGGTCGAAAGTAATTAATAGCTCACCTCCTACAGTTTCTCTATTTGCTCTAACAAAAAACGGATCGTCTAATACATTTCTTAGTCTTCCTGGAGCATCAACACCATTTGGCATTGCTTCAACTAAAGGCTTTTGCCATAAAAAGTTTGGTGCAATTTGTAAATTTGAATTAACATTATAAGTAAAACCAGCTAAAAAATTCATTTGGTTTCCACTTCCTGTGTCTTTTAATCTCCATCCAGTAAAGGTTTGAACATTATCTGCTCCTCCATTGGCAACAAGTCCTTGAACTGCACCTTGAGTATAGGCATTAAATCTGCCTTTAGAAAATGTTAACTTTGCTTTTCCTCCCCAGTTATCTTTATTATTTATCTTATCTACTTTAACGATATTACCATCCATCATTTGAAACTCTCTACCATTTAAAGGTTGACCTGCCCAAATACCTCCAGCTTCAACACCAAGATTACCTAATTTTGTTTTAAAATGAATAGTTGCTCTTCTTGTTTTAGGAACTGGAAATGCAATTGAAGAAACTGTTTCTGAAATTTCAACTTGATTTATATCTTCGTGGTATACTGCTGTAGCATCTACTTTACCTAATTTAGTTCCATATTTTAAAAGGTAAGCTGGATTTGCTCCCCACCATAGTTGTGGACCAAAAGCGGCTTTTAAACCTTTTAAACTTCTTTTACCATCAATTTCAAAACCTAAAGTTTCTCCGTTGTATATATCTAAATTTGGACCATAATTAGCTTCAGAATATAATGCAAAGAAGTCTCCTTCATAACCCCAGTGATAATGACCGGTTCTGTAAAATCCTCTCAAATCAAAATCTTTTGCATTCCATGAGTAAGATGCATTATAAACTTGAACTCTATTAAAATCACTTACAACTTGAGGACCATTTGGTGTATTAAAAGTTTGAGCTCTACCTCTATTTTCATAAAAGATTTCGTTTATAGGATTTTCAGCAACTCTCCCTAAAATATTAAAATTTACATTTGCTTTCATATTAGAAGATGGATTACCCTCAAAACCAACAAAATATGACTGCATGTGATCAAAACCTAACTTATTAGGGTAATTAGTTGTAGCAGGATCATCACTTTTAGGTGTTGTAATTAAACTACCACCAGTATTAAAGGTTGTAAATTCTGCTCTAAGATTACTAACTTTTAAAATTCCACCATCATTACTTGCTAATGCAGCTTTATCAGCTCTAGCTCTCAATGAAGCATCCGTAAGATTTGCTTCATCAAAGTGAGTATTCATTTTGGCTTTGTTTGCTGCTTCTGCAAACGGATTGAACTTATGAATATCTTTTAAAACGTAATAAGCAGATCTTGGATACAATTGGTAAAATCCTTTTTCGTTTGTTGGCCCTTTGGCACAAATACCAAACCACTCTTCATTCATGTTATTTTGTCCTTCAGTAAAATCTTTTTGATAACCACCATTAGACCATGAAGCATTACTATCATGTTGATCTAAATTTTTTGTTTGACCATATTTCCACCAACCGTCGCTAAATTGAAATGTAAAACCTCCTAATGAATTTCCTGCTTTTCCTAAACCAGCGGCATTTTCATAAATTTCTTTCCAATTTCCTTTTAAGTAGAAAGCTTGCGCGTTTTGATCTTCTTGATTTGTAAGAACATTAAAAGCATCTGAACCAAATTCAGTAAATAAAACAGGTTTACCATATTCCTTTTTTACTCTTTCAAACAAATCACCGAAAGAAACTCCGCGATAAACGTTTGTACCTAATATATCAACATCCTTACATTCTTCTGCAACTATATCTAAGAAAAGTAAATCTCCATTACATATTGCCATTGGATGATTTGAATCTATTGCTTTCATTTTTACAACAGCTTCATTAAATAATTTGTACATTGAACGTGCACGAGCAGTAGACTTTCTATCTTTTACTGGAATATTTTCTGTTTCTGCTCCATCCCAAAACAAACCATAGTTATTTTCATTTCCAAGTAGGAATAATAACAAACCTTTAGTGTTTTTATATTCACTAGCCATTTCAGTTGCTTCGTTAAGTAAAAGTTCACGAGTTTTAGCATCTGAATATTCTGTATTTGGTTTCCAAACTCCATCAATTGTCAAACCATATCTACCAAAAGAGTGATTTAACATGGTATAAATTCCATAGTTTGTATGAATGTATTCAATCCATTTTTTTGGCATTCCTGAATAAACACGAATGGTATTAACTCCCATATTTTTTAGTAATCCCATTTCATCATCAAGAGCTTGTTGGATAAATGCATCAGGCTGTTTCCAAAGGCTATATGTGTAATTTGTTCCAATTGGAAAATAATCCCAGTTCATTCCATTGACAATAAAATCTCTTCCATCAACTGTAAGTTTTTGTTCGGAATTATTTTTTTGAATTGTTACTTTTTCTGTTTGTGAAAAAGAGTTGATAGAACTGCAAAAAATTAGTAGAAAAATAATTTTTTTCATTTGAAGTACTAGATTAGGTTAATAGTTAAATATAAATCTCTTGTTAAGTTTTAATGATTTCATAAAAATACTAATGATTTATTATACAATTGGCAAAAACAACCACAACAAAAAACATACACTCAAAAAAAATAATTGTATAGTTATTAATTTATCATTGAAAACATTCGAAAACATTAATATTATTAGAACATTATTGAAGTAAAAAAATCTATATCAAACATTATTGTTGAGGAAATGTATAGGTATTTTGGCGGAAATTTTATTGTTTAAATTGATAAAATGTATTCAACAAGTCCTTTTTCATGAGGCAAATCCATTTTTTTACGCAAACGATATCGCTTTATCTCAATACTTCGCACAGAAATATTTAATAATGGAGCTATTTCTTTAGATGAAAGGTTTAATCTTAAATAAGCACAAAGACGTAAATCGTTTGGAGTAAGTGAAGGATGCGCTTGCTTAATCTTCTTTAAAAAGTCTTTATCGGCGGTATCAAAAGCTTCTTTAAACACATTCCAAGTATCTTCTTGAGAAATATTTTTAGTAATGGTTGAAATTACAGATTTGATACTTCTATTATTACTTTCTTCTGAAGATTTCTTCAAATCTTCTTTAATTAATGATAATAATTCGTCTTTTTTGATTAAACTCATTGTTGAAACAGCTAATTCTTTGTTTTTGGCATCATATTCTTGTGCTAACTGCTCGTTTTTAATTTTCATTAATTGCTGTTCGTTTTCCAGTTCTTTTATTTCTAACAATAAATTATTTTCTTCAATTAGTTTTTCACGTTGCGTGTTATAATAATTTTTATAAAGCTTATTAACGTAAATTAATGATGAAATTATTAATAAACCATAAATTAGAATAGCAAAATTAGTAGCGTACCATGGTTTTTTTATAGTAAATGAGTAAGTTGCTAAATTATCATTTGCAGCATTTGAAACCCTCGATCTAACTTTAAAAACATAATCACCAGGTGGAAGATTTTTAAAATTTACCATTGGCTTGGCACTCCATTCGCTCCATTCTTCTTGAAAACCTTCTAAAAGATATTGGTATTCTGCATAAATGTATTTATTATATTCTGGCACTGTATAACTAAAAGTTACATTATTTTCGTCATAATCGAAGATTCCTTCTTCAGACAAAGTAAAACTTGTTTGTTTATCATTTAACTTATTGATACTTAAATCAGTAATTGACACACTATGACTTTTAGTACTTAAATCATTAATATTGATGACATAATATCCATCTGTAGTACCTATTAGATATTGATAATTTGATAATTGCGAAATATTTTCATAGCCTAACATTGAATTTGTTAGTGTAGAAGGAATTGAAATGACGTTCTTTTTTAAGCTAGTGTTTAACTTATTTAATGTAAAGTAATTGATGTAATTTTTAGAAAAAAGCCATAATTTATTAGAATTATCTAAAATTAATTTCCCTGAATTATATTCATCATTATCAAAAACACTACTTAAAGAATTATCTTTTGCAAATAATTTAGTCTTTTCATTTAGCTTATAAATTCCATCTTTATAAGCATAGTATATTGAATTATTAAATTTGGCTAATCCTGCATTTTTTCCTTTTGGAGGATTGGTGTAAGTAAATAATTTAAAACATTTCTTGAAGCTATTATCAACTTGAAAACGAAAAACTCCCTTGTATTCATGACTAACATAAACTTCATTATGATTAGTAATTTCAAAATATTTAGATGAATAATTGAAACCTTCTATCTTATTCTTAAAAACCCATTGATTATTTACTTTCTCTAAAACCGAGAGTCCGTAATAATTTCCTTGGATTATCCTATTTTTATTACTTGGTACACTCTCAAATTTCCATGTACCGGATTGAGAAAAAATTGATTTTGAATTTTCATTTTCAATCACAAAAGTTCCAGAATCATGGCCGCAAAAAAGAGTGTTGTCATGAACAAAAAGAGACCATACTTGACCTTTAGTCCCTTTAATAAATCTGAATTGTTCCTCATTTAAATAATCTTTACAAAAAAGACCTTGATTGGTTCCGATATATAACTTTTGATTGTGTACTATAGAAGTATAAACTGTTCCTAAAATTCCAGTTTCGTCAGTAAAACTCTTTATTGGTGACTGCAGATTGATACAATTGATTCCGTTATCTAAACCAATCCAAAGATTTTTTTCTGCATCTTCCATTAAAGACAAAACCGTGTTGTTACACAAACCTTTACTTTGAGTAATGTGGTATTTTACTTTTCCATCTTTAGTTACAATAAAAACACCATTTGATATGGTACCTACTGCAAAACTTCCATCTGAAAGAATTTGACTGCTGTAAATACTACTTGCAGCAATTTCTGAATCTGCCTCGGCATTAAATTTTAATAAACTCCCATTTATTAATTTATAAAAACCATTAAATTGAGTATGAATTAGAAGTCCTTCATCTATAGAAAAAATGTTAACAATTTTATTTCCTTTTAAAACTGAATTATTCGAAATCAACTTGCTAGTTCCATTCTCAATTTCAAATAAAGAATAATCTGTGGTTTGATAATAAATTGAATTTGAGGTTTTGAATGATTTTAAAACCCCATTTTTGGGCATTACTATTTTAAAAGTATTTGCTTTTGTATCATAAATATAAATTCTGTTTAATGATTGAAAAACAACCCATTGATCGTAGCTAATTATATTCCAGAATTGTTCATCGTCAAGAACTTTTGATTTAATTGTATTACTTAATGAAGTATAATTTAAATGACCGTTACTTTTTCTAGTCCAAAAACCAAACTCCATGTAGCAACCTGTATATATTCTATTTCCGATTACTTTTACAGAACGAATAATTGTTTCGTTTGGTGATTTATACAAATTCCAAGCTGAGCCATTAAACTCAAGCAAACCTTCATTATTTGCAAAATAAACAAAGTGTTTACTATCTTGAGAAATCATCCAGTTTTGATTTCCAGCGTTATATACAGAAGAATTATATTTAATGATTGGAGGCAATTCTTGACCAATACAATAGTTATTTAGTAAGAAAAGACTAAATAATATAAAGACAAGTATAACTCGTTTCATTTTTTTGGTTAAATTAATATTGAGGTTAAATATAATTAAAAAATAATAATAGTCAAAGAACTACGCTTAATAAATAAAAGTAATTTTAATACCTGAGATAAAAAAAGGCTGTCGTATAGACAGCCTTTAGATATAGAATAATTTAAATTTACTCTTTGATGAATTTTGTTGAAGAAACTTTACCGTCAATAGTAGCTTTTATTACATAAATACCAGAAGTTAAGCTTGAAACATTAACAGAAACTAATTCATTATTAGTAACTTCATTAAGAACTTCTTGACCCAAGATATTATATATAGCTACTCTTTCAACAGTTGAAGGAGCCTCAATATTTAATAAATCTTTAGCTGGAATTGGATAAAGTTTTACATTTGAAGCGTTGAAAGTACTATTAGCTAATTGAGAGTTAGTTGTGAACATGATATTATCAATATAAACATAACCAGCATTATCTACACTATCATTAAATGGACTACATTTCCATTGGAAGAAATTTGAACTTGCGAAACCTATACCAGTAAAATATGACAAAGGAATCTCAACTTTTTTCCATTGACCTGTTAATAATGGCTCTTGTGTTCCTACTTGATAAACATGTTCAGTTACACCACCATTATTGCTTATCAATACAAATCTAAAACCATTTGGTAAATTTGGTTGAGCCCAATAATCAAAAGAAACAAAACCATATGATGAAACATTAGCATTTGCCTCACCTTGACCCCATCCTGCTACACCAAAATTATAACGTAATGCTTTGTTTACAACAGATGTAGCATCTAAATCTGGTTCAGCCGACAATATTCCGAAGTCATATGCTACTGGAAAAGTTGTAGTATAACTGTTAGTATCGTTGTAAATACTATATACTTGACTATTAGGAGCAGTAGGAACTGGAGCTGGAGTTAAAGGTGTTGGTATAACTGGAGCTGTTCCAAGAGGTCCTCTTATGTTATCAACATAAAAAGTTCTGGCTGGTCTTGGTATTGGATTTCCACCTGGAAAAAAAGTTGTTCCACCAGCTGTCCAATAAGTATGGATTACAAATCCAGTGTATGTACCAGATGCAAGTGCAGCTTGTCCGTCTAAAGATGTATTGAAAGTAAACGTAACTGTTTGCCAAGTACTTCCACCAGGGTGAGATGCCGAAGCAGCTACTGTAGTTGCAGGAGCAACGCCATTAGTAACTTTTACTAAAAAAACAATTGGATCAGCAGAAAACACATCCATCGTCATTGTTTGTGATGCAGTTAAATTTACTGGTGTAGTTAAATTTAAATTTATCCCTTGCCATGGTTCGCCAGCAGGATTTCCAGTAATTTTCATCACTTGTGTTGTATTTGTTCCAGTACCAACTTCTAAAACTGGCTGTGGACCAGCTCCAAAAGAAGCACCGTTTATACCACCACTTTCAGATGATTCAAAACCTAAAACTAATGGTAACGAAACAGGTACAGTTGGAACTTGAGTTAAGGTTACATTGTCAATAAAAAAACTAGTATTACTTAACCCACCTTCAAAACCTAATTTCATAGTTGGATAAGTTTGACCTACAACAAATGTAGCCTCATAATTTGCCATTGTAGTTGTTAAATTGAAATCTTGCGTATGAATGGCAGCAAAACCACCACCATCTTCACCAAAGAATAATTTAACAGGACGAGCACTAGCTCCTCTTGCATCAAAAGTAATTTTATAGCTTTGTCCTGGGGTTAACGATGAGATTTGAGTTGAAGTCAACACTTGGTTAAGTTGAACGTGCCATGTTTGACCACCAGCACCAACAATAGTAGTTACATTTGCTTCATTGTTACTGGCATTTACAACTCCAGAAACTCCTGCAAAATCTGCAAAATAAGTAGTCCAAGAACTTAAACCACCACTAAAGTCACCATTAGCGACAATGTTTTGAGCAAATCCGCTAAATGAGAAAACAGCGAATAACATCAAAGTAATTTTTTTCATAATTTTTTAAATTTAGTTGAAATGTAAAGTTACACAACTATTGGGTAAATAAAATTTAATGCAACTATATAAAAACTATACAAAATAAAAAATCACTAAATCGTTTGAAATTAATAGCACATCCTTGATTTTGTAGTATTTAACAATCATAATCAAAATTTGAAAAAAAATAATAATGTTGAGTTAATGTATAGGTAATTTTAACATTCAAGCATAAAATCATGATTAGAAAGAATTAATTATACATTAAATTTTATACACAATTTTGTCAATATCATAAAATCATTCATAAAATAATGACATATGCATTATTCTCAAATTAACATTTCATCATTATTACTGACAGCATAATACTATTTCTCATTTCATAAATCATTATCTTTGCAAAAATTCTAATCTTGCTATGATTACAAAAGATTTTTCTAAACTTGAACCTAAAAAGAACATCTTAATAAAAGGTGCTGAAATTCACAACTTAAAGTCACTTGATGTTGCAATTCCAAGAAATAAATTGGTTGTAATTACAGGACTTTCAGGCTCGGGAAAATCGTCATTAGCATTTGATACTTTGTATGCTGAAGGTCAACGTAGATATGTAGAAAGTTTATCTTCCTATGCAAGGCAATTTTTAGGACGTTTAGACAAACCTAAAGTTGAATATATAAAAGGAATCGCACCTGCAATTGCTATTGAACAAAAAGTAAATACAACTAACGCTCGTTCGACTGTTGGAACTTCTACAGAAATTTATGATTACTTAAAATTGCTTTTCGCTAGAATTGGTAAAACAATTTCTCCTGTTTCTGGAAACGAAGTTAGAAAAGATACTGTTTCTGATGTAATCAATAAAGTGAAAACATTTGAATTAGAAAGTCGATGGCTACTTCTTGCTCCTATTCATTTAGAACAAGGAAGAAAACTAGAAGACAAACTTAAAGTACTTCTTCAACAAGGATTTGCGAGGATTTTGGTTAATAACGAAATGGTTCGTTTAGATGAAATTAACCAACATTCACTAGACAATAAAGACGTTTTATTAATTATTGATAGAATCATTGTTAAAGAGGAAGAAGAGTTCTTTAATCGTCTTTCTGATGCTATTCAAACTGCTTTTTTTGAAGGAAAAGGAGAATGCTATCTACAAGATTTATCAAATAACAATCGTTTAGAATTCAGTTCTAATTTTGAATTGGATGGCATGACTTTTTTAGAACCCAACGTTCATTTATTTAGTTTTAATAATCCTTATGGTGCTTGTCCTACTTGTGAAGGATATGGAAATATCATAGGAATTGATGAAGATTTAGTGATTCCAAATACAGCTCTTTCAGTTTTTGAAAACGCTATTTATCCTTGGCGTGGCGAAAGCATGGGTTGGTATCGAGATGAATTGGTAAACAAAGCTTACAAGTTTGATTTTCCTATTCATAAACCTTATTTTGAGCTTTCTGAACAACAAAAAGACCTAGTTTGGAAAGGAAATCAATATTTTCAAGGATTAAACGATTTCTTTAAGGAATTAGAGGAAAAAAATTATAAAATCCAGAATCGTGTGATGCTTTCTCGTTATCGTGGGAAAACCAAATGTAACATATGTAAAGGAAAACGTTTACGAATTGAAGCTAATTACATTCAAGTTGGTGGAAAAACCATTTCTGATTTAGTTGATTTATCAATCAAAAGATTAATTCCGTTTTTTGCTGATTTGCAATTGTCTGATTATGATAAAACGGTATCAAAACGACTTTTAATAGAAATCAATAGCCGATTGGCTTTCTTGAGTAACGTTGGATTAGAATATTTGACTTTAAATAGAAATTCAGCAACGCTTTCTGGTGGAGAATCACAGCGAATTAACTTAGCCACCTCGTTAGGAAGTAGTTTGGTAGGTTCGATGTATATTTTGGACGAACCAAGCATCGGATTGCATCCAAAAGATACAGAATTGTTGATTGGCGTTTTAAAAAATCTACGTGACTTAGGAAATACTGTAATCGTTGTTGAACACGACGAAGACATCATGAAACAAGCCGATATGATTATTGATATTGGTCCAGAAGCTGGAACTCATGGTGGAAATTTAGTTGCTCAAGGAACATTTGATGAAATTTTGAAATCAGATTCACTTACTGCTAAATATCTAAATGGTGAATTAGAAATTAAAGTTCCAAGAACTCGAAGAAAATGGAATACTTATATAGATATTCTTGGAGCAAGAGAAAACAATTTACAGAATCTTGATGTTCGTTTTCCGTTAGAGTGTTTAACTGTTGTAACTGGAGTTTCTGGAAGCGGAAAAAGTACTTTGGTTAAAAAAATATTATTTCCTGCCATTCAAAAAAGATTGGAAGGCGTAGGTGAAAAAGCAGGTCAATTCTCTGATATGCAAGGACATTATCACAGAATTCATCATATAGAATATGTAGATCAAAATCCAATAGGAAGAAGTTCGCGTTCTAATCCTGTAACCTATATTAAAGCTTACGATGATATTCGTGATTTGTTTTCTAAAACTAAATTATCTAAAATTCGTGGTTATCAACCCAAACATTTTTCATTCAATGTAGATGGTGGAAGATGTGAAACTTGTAAAGGTGATGGTTCTATTAATGTAGAAATGGTTTTCATGGCCGATGTAGAATTACCATGTGAAACTTGCGGCGGAAAACGATTTAAAAAAGAAATTCTAGAAGTAACTTTTGAAGGCAAAAACATTGATGACATTCTAAAGATGACCATTGATGATGCCATTTCATTCTTTAGCGAGCACAAACAGGCTAAGATTATGCAAAAATTACAACCTTTGCAAGATGTTGGATTAGGTTATGTTCAATTAGGACAATCCTCTTCTACTCTTTCTGGTGGTGAAGCGCAACGTATTAAACTAGCTTCATTCCTTGTAAAAGGAAACACTAAAGACAAAGCTTTATTTGTTTTTGATGAGCCTACAACTGGATTGCATTTTCATGATATTCAGAAATTATTGACTTCTTTTGAAGCTTTAATTGATAAAGGACATTCAATTATTGTTGTTGAACACAACTTAGATTTAATAAAATGTGCCGATTGGATCATTGATTTAGGTCCAGAAGGTGGCGAAAATGGAGGTTTGCTGTTGGCAGCAGGAACTCCTGAAGATGTAGTTAAAAATAAAGTATCGATTACTGGGAAATATCTGAAAGAGAAATTATAATTTTGCAAAAAAATAAAACATGAAAAAAACTACACTTATTCTATTATTCCTTTTGAGTTTATCAATTCAAGCTCAAAATTACACTTTTAGTAATCTTACAGGGACTTACTCCAACTTAACAGGAACAACCTCTATAAGTAATGGTGAAATTTGGGATGATCCAGAATATGATTTAGTATTACCTTTTCAATTTGTGATAAATGGTGTGTCTAACTCAAACTTCAAAGTTTATGATAGTACTATAGTTTTACAAACTGGTGGACCAATTTATCAAGTGATTGCGCCACTAGGAAATGATTTAATTGATCGTGGCGATGGTGGAACAACTTCATTATCACCAATAAGTTATAAAATTGATGGTGCAGTTGGAAGTAGAATTGCAAAAATAGAATTTCAAAATTGTGGTTCTTTTGACGACGATACTCTCGCTATGTTTGTGAATTTTCAAATTTGGCTTTATGAAGGTTCAAATATTATTGAATTACGTTATGGTCCTAGTTCTGTAACCGACGATTTTATTTTTTACGGCACAGATACTGGTGCAATAATTGGATTTGCAGGTTCAGATATTGATGATAACTTATCTAACACTCATCTTTTAACTGGTCTTGCTTCTAATCCTACTCTTTCAACAGATAATTCATTTGTTAATGTTACTGGAACACCAGCACCAAATACAATTTATCGTTTTACACCAACTTCTTTAAATAATACTGAAATCAATTCATCATTGGTGACTTTGTATCCAAATCCTTTTAATGATTATGTTGTAATAGAAGGTTTGAAATCAAATTTTAGCTATGATATTTATAATGTTAGCGGAAAATTAATACAAAGTAATCAAGATGCTACTTCTGGAACTGTAATTGACACAAAATCATTTGAATCAGGAATTTATATTCTGAAAATTGTTTCTGAAAACGAATCTATAGTAAAGAAAATAATCAAAATGTAATTTGATTATTTTTATAAATCATAAAAAAAAGGCTTCTAAATTTAGAAGCCTTTTTTTTAATCTATAACTACTTTTTTAGTAATTCTCTTATCACCTACATTCAAAACACCTAAATAAATTCCTTTAGACAAATTGGCAACTGGAATAGATTCAATCAATTTTGCATTTTGAACAGGAATATTTAAAATTTCTTTTCCGTTGATATCTATTAATGAAAAAGTATAATTAGTCTCTGTAATCGACCCTAAATTGATGTTTAAAGTATCCTTTGTTGGATTTGGAAAGAAACTTACATTAAAATCAGAACTATTAGCATCCAATGATAAAACTGTTGTACTTGCTTTGGCAAAATGCATTGTTGCTCCAATTGTAGCTTTTGCAACATTATAATTATAAACAGGATCCATATTTACTAATAAATCGGTTGCTGTATGCTTGTGTGTAGTCTCGTTTTTCTCAAAAAAACCAGTTATAATATCGCTATTACTTTGAAACGACATATAATCTGAAGCGTAAGCCGATGCTAAAAAGGTATTTAATGGTGAATATAATCCAACACAAGTTATTAGTTGATTAGTAAAAGTATTTGATGCTGCGTTATTTACTGTTGGTGATGAAGTATCACGTTCACAAGTGATAGTATTGTTTACCATTCCGGCTACTCCTCCAACTTCGTCTAGATTAAAAACCAAACGAATATCCATTTTTGGTGTTGTAGAGTTTACCACTGCAGAAACATAATTCTGACTTCCTTTTAATCCATCTTCTTCACCGCTGAAATTGATGAATTTTATAGAATACTCAGTTGGAATGTTTTGCAATAATCGAGCTGTTTCAAGAATAGAAACTACGCCACTTCCGTTATCATTGGTTCCTGTTCCTACAATTGAATCATAATGTCCGCAAACTATTAGAAATGTATTTGGATAAACTGTACCAATTTTGGTAACCACTAAATTTTTACAAACAGCTGTAGAACCAGTATAAGTATAGGAATACTCTTGAAGTTGACTAGCAGTGTAGCCATAGCTTAAATATTTATTTTTTAACCAATCTAAAGTATTTTGTAAAGCTGGAGTTCCTCTTCTCTTAACGCCTAAAGCTTCATACTGGGTTAAATTGGTAGTAATGTTACTTTGAGAACATTGATTTACAACGTTAGCAAAAGCTTGCTCAAACGTTTGACCAAACGAATTGGTAGTAAATACTAAAATAAAAACAAATAATAGTAGGTTTCTTTTTGTGAAATTCATAACAAAAAATGATAGTTATTTGGATAATGGCATCAAAAGTAATAAAATTTTGGATACTTCCTAAATTAATTTTTTAGACATTAATTATTAAATAACAAATTGTTTTTCAATAGCTTAAAAATCATTAACAAATCGTTGACAAATCATTATAATGGCTTTGGCACACATGTTGGAATGTACTAAACATCAGAAAGATTATCTGATCGAAGAAGCTGAAAATCGAACGAGTAAGCAAAAGCTTTAAAACGATTTATTATGAGAACAATTACTTTATTAGTAGCAAGCATTTTGTTAACAACAAGTGTAACAATTGCACAAGAAACAAGAAGTTTCAATCACAACACAACTACAAGTTGTAATTTTGATGAACCAATTTCATTTACAGAACGAGGCATTGAGTTTTTCGTTTTTACCAATGGAGACTTTGATTTTAATACACGTCCAGATGACTCTCAAGGAGACCATCACTATAGATTAGCAGGAAAGAGAACTTCTGAAGTAAATAGAACCAATCCAGTGAACTTTGGTGTCTTAATTGAACATGATAGTTTTGGGAGAGTTCGTAGAGTTGGAAACACTTTCATCAACTACGATAGCCGAGATAGAGTTAGTAGAATTGGTTCAGTATATATGAGATACAACAGATTTGCTCTTACACAAGTAGGTGGAATGAGAATTGTTTACAACCGTCGTGGTGAAATAATCGACATGATTGGTCAAGTGAAAAGAAATAGTGGTTTTATATACAACAATAACGCTACTGCAACAACTTACGGAAATGGTAATAACGGAAATGGTTACTACTATTACAGAACAGACGGAACAAAAACTTTAGTAGAAGATGATGCTAAAGAAGATAAAGAATAAAAGATTGATTGGTTGGTTAGGTTTGTTTAAATCCTGCGGATTCTGGGAAGATGAAGCAGGATTTTTCATTTTATTAAAGCTTTTTTATTATCAAATAAATACGTTACTATCTTTTAAATTTATATTCCTTATTAACAAATTTATTTTTGTTTATAATTTTCATTTTGATTGTATCAAGTTCAATTACATTAAAAATTTTTTCAAGATTTCTTTCACTAACCAAAACAATAGAATCTGATTTATATATAACTTTCCCATAAGAATAATATTCTCCATTAGCACCATCATATGATATATATTTAAATGTTGAGTCATTAATAGTGAGAATATGTCCGTATTGATTTTTAAATTCTCCACTCAACTTATTAATACCACAACTAAAAAAAAATAATAAAATAATTACAAAATATAACTTTTTCATTTTTATTAATTTAAGTTATCTTAATCTTTTCAAAATTGAGTTCATAACATTATTAAAATCTGAAGACAGCTTTAATTTGTAATTCATAAAAATATAAAAAACCGAAACTATAATAGATTTCAAAACAATATTTACAATAGGATTAAAAGAAAAATCCCAAAAGAAAAAGAGAAAGAATGTTGCTATCAAAACCCCTAAACAATATAAAGTTTGATTGGAAAATGGATATAATTTCATCTTCAAAACCACAAAAAGTAGTTTTGCTATACTATATAGTGTAATCGAAATTAAAGTTGCAATAGCAGCTCCATTAATTCCATAAATTGGAATAAAAATCATGTTTAGTGAAATCGCTAAAAAAGCTAGTAATAATCCTAAAAAAAGAACTGCTTTATAATATTTAGAATTAAAAATGATAGCATTATTATTACCTAATATCAAATCGAAATATTTTGAAATTCCAATGGTAAAAACAACAAAAATTCCTGTACTATAATTTTTAGGCAATAGCAAATACATTTGATTGATATTGACTAATATGCCAACTAAAACCAATCCTCCTATTATTTGTAACGTTATAGAAGTCTTTTTGTAAAGTTCATTTAATTCTTCATGCTTATCTTCTGCCATCAACTTTGCAGTAATTGGATAGGTAATTTGATGCATTGCTCTACTTGGAACTGCAATAACAGTTGCAATAAAAATTGCTACAGAATAATAAGCTATATTCTCAATTTTTATGTATTGATTAATCATCGTTTTATCAATATCCAAAAGCATGTTTGCTATACTTCCCGACAAAATTATAAACAAGGAATAAATAAAAACTTCTCTACTATTGTGAGGTATTTTGAAATTGTATGTAATTGGTCTTACTTTCATTGCATAAAAAAGCATTACCAAAGTAGTTGCCAAATAAATACCCATTAAAGAATTAATAAATTCAAGAGGTGTAATCCATTTGAAATAAACGGCAAATAGAAAAATAGAAATAAAAACACGTAATAGTATTTCCTTTATAAAACTACCAAAAACAGACTGCATGTGCACTTTTACCCATGCATAAAAGATTTCAAAATAACCCATACAAAGTCCAATTATTGGAATTTGCCATACATAATCATAGACAATTGGGTTCATTTTTGATAATGATGTCGCTATCCAATCGTATTCAAAAAATCCAATTAATAGAACAGGAATTATTAACAAAAGTGGCAATACCAAAACAAATGTTAGAAAGGAACTTTTTTCGTCATCAGTTTTGTAATGAGAGAAAAACTTAATCAAAGTATTGTGTACACCAAACGCCAAAAGAGGAAAAATAACATTAGCTGAAGACAATAAATAACCTGTTAAACCATAATAAGTTTCTCCAAGAAAAATGGGATACATGAACAAGGCATTAGCTGCACCAATACCAAAACCAATATAAGTAATGATAGTATTTTTTATGGATTGGTTGATTACTATTCCCATGGAGGAGTTATGAGTTATAAGTTATGAGTTTTGCGAGTTTTTCGGTCAAACTCTTTCGAGAATATTGTTGTAAACCAACTGGGTAAACTTGTAATTTATTATCTAAATACAACTCAAAATTAGACAAAATAGTCTTTTTTAAGCGCTCTTTTTCATTATAAGTAAAGAAAGTACCTGTATTAGTTAACGTGATGATTTCTGCAAAATCAGAATCTTTTGGTCCGATGGCGATTATTGGTCGTTCAGAAACCATGTATTCAAATAATTTTCCAGGAATAATACTTTTGGTTTCTTCAGAATCAATTTCGATTAATAACAAAACTTGTGAAGCTTTCTGATGTTTTACCGCTTCTGAATGAGAAACATATCCTAAATTATTGAGATAAGAATCTAATTTAAATTCTGAAATTGAGTCTAAAATTTCTTGACTTACTTTTCCAATAAGTTTCAATTGAAAATGAGCTTTAAACAATTCATTTTCAGAAATTAATTCTTGTAAAGATTCCCACAAAATCTTCGGATTTCTGTCCGATAAAAACGAACCAATGTGTGCCATTGTAAACTTTTTATCTAAAGTTTGTTTTGGAACATTCTCAACATCATAACCATTAGTAATTACTTCAATTGGTTTATTAGTAATGGCTTGAAATTCTGTTTTTGTCGTTTTGCTTGTAACAATAATAGTGTCAGCAGTGTTTAAAACTTGATGTTCTAATGCTTTGTGCTTTTTATCTGAATAAGATGATAATTTTAATGCTTTATGATAACCAATGGTTGTCCAAGGATCACGAAAATCGGCAAACCACTTCACTCCTAGTTCTTGCTTTAATTTCAAACCAATTAAGTGCAAAGAATGTGGTGGACCAGAAGTTACAATAGTATCAATATTGTTTTCTTGAATGTATTTTTTTAAATAAGTCACAGAAGGATTTACCCAAAACTTTCTAGCATCAGGAATGAATAAATTTCCTCGAATCCAAAGCATCATTTTCTCAACAAAACTTTGTTTTTTGGCTGCAGGAATAATCCCAGAACTTATTTTTTTGGTTTCTTTTTTAGATAAAAATCCAGCTAATTGATAAGGCTCGAATATTTTATTTCTTAAAATAATTACTTTATCCGAAACTTCACTCATCAAACCTTCATCAACAATAGGATACGTTGGATTTTCAGGAATATAAACTATGGGTTGAACATTAAAATCGGGCAAATATTTTACAAACTTTAACCAACGTTGTACGCCTGGTCCGCCAGCAGGAGGCCAATAGTAGGTTATGATTAAAAGTTTCTTTTGTTCCGCTTCCAAATTATAATTTTTCAACAAATTTATTACTTATCCAACCTCTTAAACTTTGATTGTCAAAATCAAAATCTACAGGATTACATTTTTTATTTAAATACTTACTCTCAACTTCAACAAATAACCAAGTTCTATCATTTTGAATTAACTCAGCTAAAACTTTAATTTTTGAATTCAATTTAATTTTTGAGATTATATTGGTTCCTTCCTCACATCCGAATTGAAATGATTCTTTTAACTCTTTATCAAGATTATCTACTGATGGACTAAATCTTAAATTATAATCTTCAATTGCATTTTTGACAAAATAAGACGTGTTCAAAAAACTTTCAGGTTTTAACCATTTTGTATTCGAAACATAATCAGGATTTATTGAAACAAAATTTTCTAAAAGCTGTGATTCTAAATCTTTAAACTTAAACTTTCTTTGAGAAAAATAAGGGCTTTCTCCACAACATTGAAACAATTCAAGCTTTAAAATTACTTCTTTATCATTAGTTCTCCATAATGAATAATTGGTACATTGTTCAAACAAAATTTCTTTGTATTTATCATTATCACTAAGATATATTTTAATACAAAAAGGTTCACCACAGTTGAAAAAGTAAATCACATCATCTCTTCCATCACTATTTAAATCTATTAGGTGTTTTTTAAATTCTTTGTCCTCCCCAAACTCTTTACTAAAATTATTTTCAAACTTTAATAAAACTTCATTTTGTGCATAAACATGAAAAAAGAATAAAATAAAAATATATTTAAAGAATTTAATCATAAGTTATTTTAAACTAATTTTCTTCTTTCTATCTAAATATATTCCACCAACCAAAAGTAACATCATTCCAATAAAACTAACTAAAGCAATCATACTTCCAGTTTTTACAACTTGAGGCTCAAACTTGAATTCAATTTTATGATTTCCAGCCGGAATGTTTAATCCTCTTAAAGCGTAATTTACTTTTAAAATCGGTGATTCTTTTCCGTCAATAGTTGCAATCCAACCATTCTTATAATACATTTCAGAAAACACAGCAAAACCATTGTTTTTATTATTTGAAACGTATTTCAGATGATTTGGTTTGTATGATGTAAGTTTGATTGTTGCAGTTGAATCTTTTACAAAACTTTGATTCTTAAAAGGCATTTTCTTGTAAGGTCCTAAAATGTCAGAACTTTTATCAAATATCACTTCTTTTTTTGAATCAAATTTTTCCAAAGCTTTCATTTCAGCATCTGCATTGTCAACCATTTTCAATTCATTCACAAACCAAGCGTTTCCATTAGCGTCAGGATTTAATGTTGGGAATTCTTCTCCTTTTTCGTTTGTTTGAATGATGTATTTTACATTCAACATATCAATTACCTCTTTGTTGTTTTTGGCAATTTGATAGTCAAATAATTCTTGCATTGCTCTTGGTTTCACAGCACTATAGCCACCAATTGATTTGTGAAAATACGACGCACGAGCACTTGATAAATTTCCTTCAACTTCTAAAACTCTATAATGTGTTGTGTCTTGAAGAATTTGCATATCTGAAGTTGTTGCTTCGAATGGAACATCTACTTCTCTTGCGCTTACAAAATCTCTACTACTAACGTATTTTTTATCTACAAAAAACAAATCGGAAACCATAAGAATTCCAACAAGAATAATCGCTGTAGATTGAGCCATTTTATTTTTAGTATACATCCAAAGTACTAAAGCAGCCAAAACAATAAAGAATCCTGAACGAAGTAAATCTGCCGAATACATAGTTCTTCTATCGGCTCTAACTGCATCTATAAAACCAATTCCAAACGATTTATCTTGACTTTGACTCAACATTTGGCGTAAATCGCCATCCATAGTTCCTACAAAATCAAATGCTCCTTTACTAAGGAATAAAATAATTATTAAACCTAATGAAGTTGCCGCAGCTTTCCACAAACTATTCCATTGCTTATCTTTATTTGTTGTAAAAAACGAATGAAGTC
>JAAFHW010000026.1:29562-30643 GCA_013298525.1 Flavobacteriia bacterium | reverse complement strand
ACAAAGGTTTTAACGTGTTGCATCCACAAGGATATGATTCGTTTGGTTTACCAGCAGAGCAATATGCTATTCAAACTGGGCAACATCCAGATACAACAACCAAAGAAAACATTGCGCGTTACCGTGAACAATTAGATAAAATTGGATTTTCATTCGATTGGAGTAGAGAAGTGCGTACTTCAAATGCCGATTATTACAAACACACGCAATGGATTTTCATTCAATTGTTCAATTCTTGGTATAATAAAAATACAGATAAAGCAGAGGATATTTCGACTTTAGTTACTTTGTTTTCAAATGAAGGAAATACTTCAGTAAATGCAGTTTGTGATGATAACATTACACCATTTTCAGCATCAGAATGGAATGTTTTTTCATCAGAAGAACAACAAAAAATCCTTTTACAATATAGATTAACCTATTTGGCCGAAACCGAAGTAAATTGGTGTCCAGCTTTAGGAACCGTTTTGGCAAACGACGAAATCGTAAACGGTGTTTCAGAACGTGGCGGACATCCTGTTATTCGTAAAAAAATGACACAATGGTCGATGCGAATTTCTGCTTATGCCGAAAGATTGTTACAAGGTTTAGATACGATAGATTGGAGTGAATCCATAAAAGAATCGCAAAGAAACTGGATTGGAAAATCAGTTGGAGCTTCGGTTGATTTTAAATTGAAAAATTCAGATAAACTAATTTCTGTTTTCACAACTCGTCCTGATACTATTTTTGGTGTAACGTTTATGACGCTAGCTCCAGAACACGAATTGGTTTCACAAATTACAACGCCAGAGCAAAAAGCTGCGGTTGAAGCTTATGTTGAAGCAACTGCAAAACGTTCAGAAAGAGAAAGAATGGCCGATGTAAAAACCATTTCAGGAGTTTTCACTGGTGCGTTTGCCGAGCATCCATTTACTAAAGAACCAATTCCGGTTTGGATTGGTGATTACGTTTTGGCTGGTTACGGAACAGGCGCGGTTATGGCGGTTCCATGTGGTGATGAGCGTGATTATGCTTTTGCAAATTTCTTCAGAAGGAATCCCGAAACTTCGGGAGCAATGCCTGAAATTAAAAATATTTT
>JAAFHW010000026.1:0-29552 GCA_013298525.1 Flavobacteriia bacterium | reverse complement strand
GAAGCGGCTTATGGTGAAAAAGGCGGTTTCGAATTAGTAAATTCTGATTTTTTAAACGGATTGGGTTACAAAGACGGAACTAAAAAAATCATAGAAGAATTAGAGAAAATCGGACAAGGAAAAGGCAAAACCAATTACCGTTTGCGTGATGCCGTGTTCTCTCGTCAAAGATATTGGGGCGAACCATTTCCGGTGTATTATGTGAATGGATTACCACAAATGATTGAAGCCAAACATTTACCAATTGTATTGCCAGACGTTGAAAAATATTTGCCAACCGAAGACGGACAACCGCCATTAGGAAACGCAACAACTTGGGCTTGGGATAGTGTGAATTGTTCAGTTGTTGGTAATGATTTGATTGATAACAAAACGATTTTTCCTTTAGAATTAAACACGATGCCAGGTTGGGCAGGAAGTTCGTGGTATTGGATGCGTTATATGGATACGCACAATGAAAACGAATTTGCCTCTGCCGACGCACTAAAATATTGGGAAAACGTAGATTTATACATTGGTGGAAGCGAACACGCAACAGGACATTTATTGTACTCTCGTTTTTGGAACAAATTCCTAAAAGACAGAGGTTACGCACCAACCGAAGAACCATTCAAGAAGTTGATTAACCAAGGAATGATTTTGGGGATGAGTGCTTTTGTTTATAGATGGGAATATGGTTTACCCTCAGATTCAATAAATGAAAATCGTAAAGTAATTTTCTTTAGTAAAGGTTTAATAGACAAAGCAGTAAAAGATAGAAGTTTTATTTCAGATGTGAATGATGATGCCAAAAATATTTTAAATGATTTAGTTTCATTTCATAATCGTGTAACGAGTTCAGAGGCTGATTGGAGACATTTCACACCAATCCATGTTGATTTAGCAGTTATTAATGACATCACAAATGAATTAAACATTGAAGCTTTCAAAAACCATCCATTATATTCAGATTATAAAGATGCTGAATTCATTTTAGAAGATGGAAAATACATAGTTGGTCGCGAAGTAGAAAAAATGTCAAAATCTAAATACAATGTTGTCAATCCAGATGATATTTGTAATGATTATGGTGCTGATACCTTGCGTTTGTATGAAATGTTTTTAGGTCCATTGGAACAAGCAAAACCATGGAATACTGCAGGAATTACAGGAGTTTCAGGTTTCTTGAAAAAACTATGGCGTTTGTATTTTGATGATAATGGTTCTATCATAACAAATGACGAGCCAACAGCAGACATGTACAAATCTTTACACAAAACCATCAAAAAAGTTACTGAAGATATCGAGAATTTCTCGTTCAATACTTCCGTTTCACAGTTTATGATTTGCGTAAACGAATTGGCTACTATGAAATGCAATAGCAGAAAAATTCTGGAGCCATTAGCGATTTTGGTTTCGCCGTATGCGCCACACATTGCTGAGGAATTATGGAGTCAATTAGGTCATGAAGGTTCGGTTTCAACTGTAGCTTTCCCAATTTGTGAAGAAAAATATTTAGTAGAATCTGAAAAAGAATATCCAGTTTCGTTTAATGGTAAAATGCGTTTCACGATTAAATTATCTTTAGATTTAACCGTTCCGCAAATTCAAGAAATTGTAATGGCAGACGAACGAACCATAAAACAATTAGACGGAAGAACACCAAATAAAGTAATCATCGTTCCAGGAAAAGTGATTAACTTGGTTGGATAGTTTTGAAAAGAATTATAGCCACAGATTCGCAGATTAATTTAAAATCAGTGAATCTGTGGCTAATTTTTTAGACGTATTTTGTAACATTTTTCATTTTTTACGTATAAGTAAGAAATAAGTACAATGAAAAAACACGAAGTTCACATTCTAAAGAAAACTGCTGGTTTTGGCGGAATGAAAGAAGAGTTAGCTAAAGAAGTAGAACATTTTCTTGATAAAAAGGTAAATGAAGGATATGAAATAGTCAATATTTCTTTTACTTATTATGAAGCAAGTGAGTTAATTGCGTTTATAACTATTTGTAGATAATAAATGTCAACTTGTCATTTTTTAAATTTGGCTTGTAATTTGATATTACTTTATAAACTTTAAAAATAAAATTATGGGAATGGGATATATGGTTTTAGCTGGAATTATCATGCTAATGAGTTGGTTCGTAAGCAACCGATTGAAAAGCAAATTCGAGTTTTATTCAAAATTGCATTTACAAAACGGAATGTCTGGTGCTGAAATTGCTGAGAAAATGCTAGCAGATAACGGAATCTATGATGTAAAAGTAATTTCAACACCAGGACAATTAACGGATCATTACAATCCGGCTGATAAAACAGTTAACTTGAGTGAATCAGTTTATAATCAAAGAAATGCCGCTGCTGCTGCAGTTGCCGCTCACGAATGTGGACACGCTGTACAACATGCAACGGCTTATAGTATGTTGCAATTGCGTTCTAAATTGGTGCCAATAGTTTCTTTTGCATCCAATATCGTTCAATGGATTTTACTTGCTGGAATACTAATGGTAAATACTTTTCCATCGTTATTACTTGTTGGAATTGTAATTTTCTCAGCAACAACTTTGTTTACGATAATTACTTTACCAGTTGAATACGATGCAAGTAATAGAGCTTTAGCATGGTTGAAAAACAAAAATATGTTAAACCAAGCCGAATATGCTGGAGCAGAAGATTCACTAAAATGGGCTGCAAGAACTTATGTTGTAGCTGCAATTGGTTCGATAGGAACTTTGTTATATTATATTTCTATCTTTATGGGAAGAAGTAATGATGATTAATTTGAATCGAGTATAAAACAAAAATCCGTCTATAACAGACGGATTTTTTTATTTTACAAAGGTTGATAAAATAACTAATATTGACAACCAAACTACTCCATGTATAATAAGGCATTTCACATGACTTTTTCCACTATACAATTGACGGACTAAATGCACCATAAAGTAAATCAAACTAATAGGAACAAATAAATAGAACAAAAGCACACCAAAATTAGGCGTTTTTGCATCGCCAGGAAAAAGTTCATAACAAATACCTGCTATCAAAATATAGATAGTGTAAAAAGCAATCGTAAGGTTTTCTTTTGAAAATTTGTTGAGGTTCATATATCTAATATCTAAAATCTAATATCTAAAGTTGTATTTGTCTTTCAATTTGTTGTTCCAATGAAATAAAAGTTTCTGTTCGAGAAACGCCATCAATAGGTTGAATTTTTTTATTCAAAAGTTGCATTAAATGTTCGTTATCTCTACAAATAATTTTGATTAAAATGCTCCAATTTCCTGTCGTGTAATGACATTCTAAAACTTCAGGAATCTTTTTTAATTCTTTTACAGCCTCAGCATTGGATGCCGCTTTTTCCAAGTAAACACCAATAAAAGCCATAGTTTTATAACCTAAAACTTTGTTGTTTACAATAAATTTAGAACCCGAAATCACACCAGCATCTTCTAGTTTTTTCAATCGTTGGTGAATTGCTGCGCCTGAAATTCCTATTTTATTGGCGATTTGCAATATTGGTTTTCGAGCATCTTCCATTAAGAAACGAAGAATTTCTTTATCGATTCCGTCAATTTCAATTTGAAGCTGATTGATTTTCATTGGTTGTAATTTTAAAGCAAAAGTATATATTTTGTTTTAAATTAAAACAAATATTAGTTAGTTGTTACCAATTTATCAGGATTATAACCAATATAAGGCATTACAGTTTCTTTGAAAATCACTCCAAATTCTTCTAATTCTTTCAAAATAGGTTCGTAAACTTCTTTTCTAATTGGTAATTGAACTCCAGGTGTTTTTATATTTCCGTTTAAGATTTGTAAAGTTGCCATAGCTACAGGTAATCCAACAGTTTTTGCCATAGCGGTGTAAGTTTGATCGTCACCAATACACACCATTTTAGAGTCAATTTGTTGTTGTTTTCCATCCAATTCGTAACCAAATTTATGGTACATTACAATCATATCTTTGTCGTTGGGTTGTAAAGTCCAACTATCATTTAAGATGCGTTCTAGAATTTGTGCAGGAGTGGCATTTTTTAAACCAACAATTTTGTTAGGGTTGAATAAATCTAAATCTAATAATTTGTCCCACATAATGTCATCTTGCTCAATATTTAAAGCCAAACGCATTTTAATTTCAACTGAATCCGTTGGATGATAAGGTAAAAATGAATTGGTAAACTCACGGAAACTCATCGTTTCAGAATTTTCCATTACGTAAGTATCATCGGTCATTCCAAGTTGAACAAACATGTTCCAAGCTTTAGAAAAACCAACTCTTCTGATAGTTCCACGATATAAAGTCAAAACGTCGTCAAGACCATAAACGCTTCTGTATTTAAGAGAATCTCTGTTGGCGTAACCTTCAAATTTTCCGTAACCTTCTACTAATAAAAACTCGGTTCTACGAAACAATTTATTGTATGGAATGTATTTGTATTTACCTTCTTGAATGAATTTTGCTGCGCCACCTTGACCAGCTAAAACTACGTTTCTTGGTGCCCAAGTGAATTTGTAATTCCAAAGATTATTATCAGATTCTGGAGCAACCAATCCACCACAGAAGGATTCGAACAAAATCATTTTTCCACCTTTTTCACGAATTTCATCAATGACTTTCATGGCACTCATGTGGTCAATTCCTGGGTCAAGCCCAATTTCATTCATGAAAATCAACCCGTTTTCTTTCGCAGCAGCATCCAAACCTTGCATTGCGTCTGAAACATAAGAAGCAGTAACCATGTGTTTTTTGAAAGTGATACAATCTTTTGCAACTTCAATATGCATGTGAGCAGGCAACATCGAAATTACAATATCAGCTTTTTGAATTTCTTCATGACGTTGTTCTTCATTGTTGATGTCCAATTGAATTGCTGTTGCATTTGGATGGTTGTTAGTTTTTCTTTGAGCCAATTCTAAAGATAAATCACCAATAGTTATATGAAGATTTTGTTCAACAGATTTGTTTAAAAGATATTGAATTAAAGATGAAGCCGAACGACCTGCTCCTATGATTAGTATGTTTCTCATGGTTTGTTTGTAATTGGATACAAAACTAAAGAAATTCCAATAAAAAAATTCCAAATCCCAACATTTAAAATTGGAATTTGTAATTTATATTTTAGAATTTGATATTTTATTCTAAACCTTCAAGGTCTTTTTCTAAATCTTCAAGTTCCTTTTTTGCTTCTTGTTTAGTTTCAATTTTTTGTTGTTCAAATTGTTGGTCTTTTTCAACCTCATCTTTTATTAGATAAGTTTTTCCCAATACAAATATTGCACAGATATAAGTTATTGCAAACAACCATTTAACAAGTTTACGTTGATTGACATCTGACTTTTTAAAAGTTATAAAAATCAAAATCAAGGCAACTCCAATTGGTAAAAGAGCTAAAGTGTCAAATGGAAGTATCGAAAAAACTACACTTATGACAACAAATATAAAAGATAGAATTAATAATGTCTTTCTCATTTTATGCTGAATTTATTTCAGTAATTAAATTCCAGTTGCAGAAGTTAATGCTAATTGTCCTGTTCCAACAGGAATACTAAACTTCATTAATGCAGGTACTTTTTTTGCATCGGCGGTAAGCCAAATTAAATTTTTGTCTGTTCCTTTTAGCTTGTTAGTTTTTGCACCAATAGATAATTTGTAGCATTCTTTTTGTCCAAGATTCCCGGCATTAACGCTTTCTGTTCCCATGTACTTCAATGTAACAGGAATTTCTTTTTCGTCAAAAACAATGGTAAATGATTTAGTTTGTCCCGATTTCATTTTCGAAAAATCGATAGTTCTTACTTTATAAAGTAACGATACTACATCTAGAGTCGAAGCACCAATATTGAAAGTACGAGTTGTTTCGGGATTATTCCTTTTTTTTGAGGTGCTTGTGACAGAATTTCCTTTGAAAACGTATTTTTCTTTTTTAGTGTAACCACCTTCGTCAACACTTCTTTTATATAAACTTGGTTTTAAAGTGGTCGGATTTACGTAAGCTTCGTAAATATCTCTTATTTTGAAAAATTTATCCCATTTGCTAAACGTTGCTAATTCACAATTCAAATGTAAATAAGTGTTTTTTGAAGTATTCTGAGTTTCTGTTGACATGGTTACTTGAGCCAATTGTGTCATCAATCCACTCATATTATAAGAACCAGCATAAACTAATTTTTCACCTGACGGAATTACTACTTTCGTATCTTCTGTGAAGGAACAGAAAATCAATAGAGTAGCGATAATAAATGTTGCTTTTTTCATTTCTTAAAATTATGGTACAAATATAAAATTTTATAATTGTTAAAATCTAAAGGAAAACATAAAAATCCTTTAGCATTCCATATATAACTGATATTTTTGTTAAAAATTATTAAGAACGATTATTATGGATAAGAAAATATTTTCGGCAGCCGGTTTTTTTGGGATGACAGCAATTATTTTAGGTGCTTTTGGCGCTCATGCTTTAAAGAAAGTTTTAACTGTTGGTCAATTAGTTACATTTGAAACTGGAGTAAAATATCAAATGTATCATGCTTTGTTTTTGCTTTTTTTAGGATTAAACAATCATCTGAGTTTTAAAACAAAAAAAACAATTTTAGTGCTTACTATTTTGGGAATTATTTTCTTTTCTGGTTCTATTTATTTATTAGCTACAGATAGTTTAAATGATTTTAATTTTAAAATAATTGGATTTATAACTCCCATTGGCGGATTACTATTAATAATGGCTTGGGCGATATTGACAATACATTTTTTAAAGAAAAAATCATAATTTTTTAATAAACTACAACGTTGTAATAATTAATTTTTACCTTTGCAGTCAATTTATTAATTGCAACACAATACAATTTTATGGAGAATACTGCCCAATCTACGAAATCGATTTCGTTAGAACAATATGGAATCAAAAATGTCCAAGAAATTATATACAATCCATCTTTTGAATTTTTATATAATGAAGAATTAAGTTCAGGTTTACAAGGTTATGAAAAAGGTCAATTGACTGAACTTGGAGCTGTAAACGTAATGACTGGTGAATTCACGGGTCGTTCGCCTAAAGATAAATACATTGTAAAAGACGCTGTTACAGAAAATACTATTTGGTGGAATTCTGAAAAAGCGGTAAACGATAACAAACCAATTTCTCAAACTACTTGGAATGCTCTTAAAGAAACAACAGTAAATCAACTTTCAGGGAAAAGATTATTTGTTGTTGATGCTTTTTGTGGCGCTAACGAAAATACTCGTTTGAAAGTTCGTTTCATTATGGAAGTAGCATGGCAAGCACATTTTGTGAAAAATATGTTCATTCGTCCAACTGATGCTGAACTAGAAAATTTTGGCGAACCAGATTTTATTGTAATGAATGGTTCAAAAACTAGTTTCAAAGACTACGCAGCTCATGGATTAAATTCTGAAGTTTATGTAGCTTTTAACCTTACTGAGAAAGTACAATTAATTGGTGGAACTTGGTATGGTGGTGAGATGAAAAAAGGATTGTTCTCAATGATGAACTACTACTTACCATTACAAGGAATTGCTTCTATGCACTGTTCAGCAAATAAAGGAAAAGATGGCGATGTAGCCGTTTTCTTCGGATTGTCTGGAACAGGAAAAACAACTTTATCTACTGATCCAAAACGTGAATTAATAGGTGACGATGAGCATGGTTGGGATAACGACGGAGTTTTCAATTTTGAAGGCGGTTGTTATGCAAAAACCATCGATTTAAGTGCAGAAAATGAGCCAGATATTTTTGGAGCCATTAAAAAAGATGCATTATTAGAAAATGTTACAGTTGATGCCAACGGAAAAATTGATTTTAAAGATGGTTCTGTAACACAAAACACTCGTGTTTCTTATCCAATTAATCATATTCACAATATTGTAAAACCAGTTTCTAAAGCTGGTCATGCCACTAAAGTGATTTTCTTAACAGCAGATGCTTTTGGTGTTATGCCTCCAGTTTCTAAGTTAACTCCAGAGCAAACTAAATATTATTTCTTATCAGGTTTCACGGCTAAGTTAGCTGGAACTGAAAGAGGTGTTACACAACCAGAGCCAACCTTCTCGGCTTGTTTCGGAAAAGCATTTTTATCATTGCATCCAACTAAATATGGTGAAGAATTGGTAAAAAAGATGGAACAACACAATGCTACAGCTTATATGGTTAACACTGGTTGGAATGGAACCGGAAAACGTATTTCTATAAAAGATACTCGTGCAATTATTGACGCTATTCTTGATGGTTCGATTGAGAAAGCGGAAACTAAAGTAATTCCAACATTCAATTTTGAGGTTCCAACTTCTTTACATGATGTTAATCCAGCCATTTTAGATCCAAGAGATACTTATGCAGATGTTTCTGAATGGGAAACTAAAGCAACAGATTTAGCCGGAAGATTCATTAAAAACTTTGTTCAATATACAGACAATGCTGAGGGACAGAATTTAGTAAATGCTGGACCACAATTATAAAATAACAAACAAACAATACCTAAACAAACGAAAAAATCCAACAGCAATGTTGGATTTTTTTATTTAAAACAGTTTACTTAAATTATTCTTCATCTAAGATTAATTCTTTGAAGTCTATTTCTTTAAATGTTTTGGGATCTTTAATGCTTATTCGAGCTTTGTTAGTTGAATCACTTCTTGAGAAAAGAAAAGTTTTAACAAAATTATTTTTAATTCCTTCAGGGTATTTATTGTATTCAGTAAAAAGTGAATCAATGTCATCAATACTATTTTTTGTGTCTTCACAATAAATCATCATGTTAAAAAGCTCATAATAATTTTCAAAGGACTCTTTCAATGTGTCTTCAAACCATTTTTGATTTAATTTATTCTCTTTAATAATACTTGCAACTTCAATTTTATATTCTAAAGGGTTATTTTCTTTTTTAGATAATAATGATTCGATGTCGAGAACAATAATTTTAAAGTCTTTTTTTGAATAGATGGTTTTATTAACTTTTTCTAAAATACTATCCACTGTTATTATTGTTTCCGCCTCTTTTGAAATAGTAAAAAAGCGAACTTTACCATTAATTGAAGTTAATTTTTTGGATTTTTTATTTTTTTCAAAAGTTATCCAAAACTCTCTGTTAGCTTGAGTTAAAAAATAATTTGGGCTGATTTTTTGATTGCTTACATCAGTTGCAAAAGCGTTAATTAGTTCACATCTATTTTTGTTACTTGGGAAATTTTCAACTCTTAGCTTTACAGTTTCACTAATAACATCACTCGTATCGATATCCGTTCGATCGTATTCAATTTTTACTTCTTGACTATGAACAAAAAGAGTTGTTAAAAAAAGTAAGATTATGAATTTTTTAGAGTTTTTTCCCATTGATTATTGAAGTTAAAAAAGATAAATTTTAAGAATTGGTTACTTTCCCATTTTTTGCCACATATTTTCGTATCCTAAATTTATTTCAGGACATACTTTTTTCACAAACTCTAAAACTTTATTTCTGTCGTTTTCAGAGGCTTCAAATAAAGATGGAAAAGCGTCAACTTCTTCTTTAAATAAGCTAGTTTTTGACCCTTTTTCTTCAAAAGCATATGAGTAATTGTTCATCATGTATTTAGTTCTCTCTCTTACAATATAAAATTTACCCATTTTACTTAAATCAATACTTTCAGATTTATTAAATGTTTTTCCTGAATCATTTTTGTTGTAAAAAACTATGGTTTTTCCATCAGATTCTGCTACCAGTGTGACTTGTTTACTTGTGAAATAAATATAAAGTTTCGACCCAATAAAAATTACACCAAAGACAAAGATTAATCCAATGATTGCTGTCCACCATGAGAATCCGTCTCTGATTATATTTGCACCAAAACTTATAACTCCAAAGGTGCAAAATATACCTGCAAGAATATATAAAATTAGTTTGTTGTTCCTTTTAATTAATGTGATTTCTATATTTTCCATAATTTCTATTTTATTTTTTTATTTGAAAATGAAGCCTATTATTGATAAAGCATCTATTTTCCACTAATTTAATTTTAGACTTTTTAAAAAATCCCAAACTCAAAAGTGGGCTTGGGATTTTATAATTATTGTTTTATACTTTTTATAAATGTTTGCATAGAAGTATCAATAGCTTGTGCGGTTTCAGTACCTCTTCCAATTTCATTACACATCATTAACACTAAATCTGGATTTGTAGGATGATTAAGGATATAAATTCTGAATTGGCCAACATCTTTATGAATTTTTCCATCTTGTCTTCCTATATTGTACAGACTAGATTGAAATGTGTATCCTTTCATATTTCCAAATTCTACTTTTTCATATAAACTCATTAAATCTTTTGATTTTACGTCTTTGCTTATAATATAATCTACATTTTGTATTTGTTCATCTCGAAAAAGCACACAGATATTATACCAAGGTAAATTATATTTTTTGAAATCATATTCATGGATTTTTTTTACTTTATCGTTATTAGAATGATAGGTAACTCTATGAATGAAATCTTTAGCTAATTCATCAACCGTCAAACCTGGGTGTGAAGATTTTTCGAAGACATAAATTTTATAAGTTTCTTGATTTTTGTTTATTTGATAGCCTACTTCTGTATCACTCTTGTCCGTGCTTCCTGTCTGGCTAGTTTCAATATCTTCCTTTATGTTAGTTTTATCTATACTTACATCAAGATAAGGAAGGTATAGATTTTTCGCATCCCAAATAGGAACATTAAAAACAATAGGTTCTAATAATTGTACTAGAGGACCATATTCTCTATATCCAGTTTCTTGAACAACATAAAAACCTACTTTAACTTGTATAGTTTTTTCATCCTCTTTACCATTAGCAGCATTTAAAATCCAATCTAAAGTATTTCCTCTTTGTGGAAAATCTCCTTCTCCAAAAACTTTAAATTTCTTTTGAGCTGTTGTGGTTTTTAAGAAATCGTCTATAGCTACATAACCTTCTTTTTGTAAAAACCATTGTTGTATTGACTTCTTTTTGGCATTGAGAAGGTCAACATATAAAACACTAGCACCAGAAATTACCGTAACATTTTTGGGTTTTTTAAAACTGATTTGTAAGGATGCTAAATCTTTTTTAGAAATTGTTGCACCTGATTTTACTTCTTTTCCATTAATAAAAGCTGACAATTGTGCTTGAGAAAAAGCAAAAGAAAGTAATGAAACTACTAATAGTAAACGATTGATTTTCATAGATTATAATTGAATAATGAAGATTACTCTTAAGATTAATTAAGATGTTGCTTGTGATTTTTTCAAATGTAATTTGTAACTCATAAAAGCACAACCAGAAGCAATAAGTAATGCAACTAACGAAATTAAAGCAATAGCTTTTGGATTTGCACCTGAGTATGCTCCAGCTTCAATATCTGGTGTAATAACCCAAAGAAGTAATGATAAAGCCACTACTAACATGCTCACTTTTGTTACAATTTCTTTTTTCATAAAGGCAACAATTACCATAACGAAAGAAAGTAATGATACAATCATTCCTAAAATTCCAGCACTAGTAACTTTCCATTTTGCAGGAGCTTTTTCTAAAATTTCTAAATTTTGTTTAAGTTGTGGGTCTTCAGATTTAGTAATATCGACTCCACTTTTTTTCAAATCATCAATTTCTTTTTGTGTCTTTTCTAAAAGACCATAATCAATTCCTTCTGTTCTGGAATCAATGTTTACTTTTAGCATACCTGCGCTACCACCGCCTACTAAAAAGGCTAATACCATAAAAACTAAAGCTAATACTCTCATAAAAATTGTTTGTTTAAATTAAAAAATTGGTTAGTTGTTAAATAATTTAACAATGCAATAATAGTGTTTTTTTTTAATAAACGCTCGTTTGTTAAAATTTCGAAGATATTAATATGGATTTCGAAATATTTTATTTGCATGAATTACTTTATGAAGTACTGTTGACCTAGAAATACATTATAAATAGCTTTAAATGTTAAGGTTTCGTATAATTAGAGTAAAAAACACTCTAATTACACGAAACCCATTTGACATTTTTTTTATGGTTTTAGAAAATTAATTTTCTACTACCTCTAAGCTTGTTACTTTTCCATTTTCCCATATAGAAGTTACTTTGGATGTACCACCCAAAACATCAGTAATTTTGAAAACATATTTTTTTCCGTCTTCTGTAAAGTAAGTAACTTCTGCTTTATTACTCATTACATTACTAGCAATGATTTGACCTTCTTGTTTTGCAATATCAAAAACACTTTTTCCGTCTTTAACATAAGGAGTAAAACCTTGTAATAGTCCGATTGCTTTTGTCGTATTGTAAGAATCAACTACTTTTTGTACTTCTTCCGTAATAGAAGATTTACTTTTTGTTGCAGTTGGCTTTAAAACTGTATATTCTGTTTCAGAAGGTGTAGTAATTACAATTTTGTCGATTGATACATTTTCATCAACAAGATAATAATCATCTTCAAATCCTGTATCTATGTCATGCGTGTAATCATAAAGATTTTCCTCTGCTTTCAGTTCATTTTCTCCAATAAAAGCTTTTAGAAAAATCATTTCTTTGTTTGGGTTTTTTACTTCTAAATAAACGTATTTTTTCCCTTTTGGAGCCATTTGTACAATTTCATCTTTAGTAGAACGCAAGACTCTGGTTTCCTCTAATTTTACTATTGTTATAGGGTTTTCATCTATTTTGAATTCTTTACCTATTTCTACAGTTACATTATCTTCTCCACAAGATGTGAAAGTAAGTATTAAGGAAAAAAGTGAGATTAAAAAAATGGATTTTTTCATAATTTTTTGATTTTTAATTAATAAGATTGTTGTTTTTAAGTGATTTGTTAAAATTCTTTCTTTTTTGAAAGGTTTATATTGCGAATATAGATAAAATAAAATGCTAATTTTGATAAATGAATATTATTCTACTTAAAGGCTGAAAATCAATTAATTTAGATAGTTTAAACTTAAATATTCATAAATTATAATTTTAAAAGTAAAAACAATAAATAAAGTACTTTTATTAAATCAAAAAATCCCAAACTCTATCGAAATTTGGGATTTTGAATATTTTGAAAACCTGAAATTTATTTTCCTTTGTTAGCTTCTGCAACATAGCGCTCAAGAGCCATTGTCATAGAAGGTGTTTCTGGTGTTGGAGCAAGAATATCAATTCTTAAACCATGTTCTAAAGCTTCTTTTTGAGTAGTGCTTCCAAAAACAGCTATTCTCGTGTCATTTTGTTTAAAATCTGGGAAGTTTTTAAATAATGATTTAATTCCAGTTGGACTGAAAAACGCCAAAACATCATAATAAACATCAGCTAAATCAGATAAATCACTCATTACCGTTTTATAAAAAACAGCTTGCGTCCAATTGATTTTTAGGTTGTTTAATGTCACAGGCGCGTCAGCATTTAATTGATCTGAAGCAGGAAGTAAAAACTTTTCATCTTTATATTTTTTGAAAAGTGAACTCATGTCTGCAAAATCTTTTTGACCAACATAAATTTTACGTTTTCTATAAACAACATATTTCTGTAGATAAAAAGCAATAGCTTCTGATTGACAAAAATATCTTAAATCTTCTGGAACTTTATAACGCATTTCCTCAGCCACTCTAAAAAAGTGGTCTACTGCATTTCTACTTGTTAATATGATTGCAGTAAAATTGTTAAGGTCAATTTTTTGAGCTCTAACATCTTTCGCGCTTACGCCTTCTACGTGAATAAAAGAACGAAAATCTATCTTTACCTTATGCTTTTGTTGTAAATCAAAATAAGGCGAATTTTCTACTTTTGGCTCTGGTTGCGAAACCAAAATCGTTCTTACTTTCAAATTTGCCATGTTTAAACTCTAATTTTTTGTAATCAAATAAAATATGAAATAATATGGAGCTATTTCAAGTGCGCAAAGATACAAAATAAAATAAAACAACTTACCGAATACTAAATTTTGATAATTTTTCAAAGAAATAAGATAAGTCACTAAATTTATTATTAATAATATACTAATTACGGTAATAATTAAAGAATTCGTTGAATAATTACCATAAAACAGGATAATTGAAACTGGTAATAGTAGTAATCCAATATAGGTTCTGAAGGTAACTTTCTGTAAATTAAACTGCTCGATGATTTCTTCAATGCCAAATGTTGCGGCAATAATCTTCTCTACGAGAAATTTAGAAAGTATAAAAACGGTCAATAAGGTAAAAATTCTTGTAAAAAGAATCCAATCGGTTTTAATGCCATAATTGTAGTGTACTAAAACTAATTGAATAAAAAACGAAAGTGAAATTATATTTACTATAAATAGAATTACATTAAATCCGCTCATTAAATGACTACTTTCTCGATATATTTTAGTATATTTATCTGATACAATTAATCGAATATAATCGTTAAATCTCGTTTCAAAGACTGATTTTGCTAAAACAATTAGAAATAAGGAAAGCACAAAAATAATTGTTGCCCAATCTTTGTTTTCTATAATTCGTGGATGTAATTCTAATGCTATCATGAACCGCAAAATTACTAAATTTTATTTGTTGATTAGTATTATAATATTATTAAGATTATGAAGTAATAAAATGAGTATTTTTGCACAAACTTTTATCAACAAATATGAATTGCGGCATTGTAATTATTCCAACTTATAACGAGATTGAAAATATTGAAAGTATAGTGAGAGCTGTATTTTCTTTACATAAACCTTTTCATGTTCTTATTGTAGATGATAATTCGCCAGACAAAACAGCAGATAAAGTAAAAGAACTTCAAAAAGAATTTCCAAATCAACTTTTTCTTGAAGTAAGAACAAAAAAAGCTGGATTAGGAACTGCTTACGTTCATGGATTCAAATGGGCACTAGCTCATGATTATGAATTTATTTTTGAAATGGATGCCGATTTTTCACATAATCCTCATGATTTAGAGCGATTGTATGATGCTTGTCATTTTGGTGGTGCCGATTTAGCCATTGGTTCAAGATATGTTACTGGAGTGAATGTTGTAAACTGGCCTTTAAGTAGAGTTTTGCTATCTTATTTTGCTTCAGTTTATGTGAGAATGATTACCGGAATGAAAATTATGGATGCTACTGCAGGATTCATTTGCTATAGCAGAGAAGTTTTAGAAGCAATTAATCTTGACAAGATTAAATTCATTGGATATGCTTTTCAAATTGAAATGAAATACAGAGCATTTTCTAAAAATTTCAACATTCAAGAAGTGCCTGTGATTTTTACAGATAGAACCAAGGGACAATCAAAAATGAGTGGTTCTATTATTAAAGAAGCCATCTTTGGTGTTTTATCACTTAGAATAAAAAAATTATTTAATAGATTATAGAAAATATATGAATACCGTTTTAATTAAAAATGCAAGGATTGTAAATGAAGGTAAAATTTTTGAAGGCGATGTTCTTATTGAAGGCGAATTTATAAAAGAAATTGCCGAAAGCATAAGCCACAAAAGTTCCAATTGTAAAGTTATTGATGCCGAAGGAAATTATTTAATTCCAGGAGCAATCGATGATCAAGTGCATTTTCGTGAACCAGGTTTAACGCACAAAGGTAATATTGAATCAGAGAGTCGTGCGGCTGTTGCTGGTGGAATCACTTCTTTTATTGAGCAACCCAACACAGTTCCAAATGCTGTTACACAAGAATTATTAGAAGATAAATATCAAATTGCTGCTCAAACTTCGTATGCCAATTATTCTTTTATGATGGGTGGAACCAATAATAATTTAGAAGAAATTCTTAAGACAAATCCCAAAAATGTTGCTGGGTTAAAATTATTTCTTGGATCTTCAACTGGTGATATGTTGGTTGATAGTTCAGCCGCTTTAGAAAGTATATTTTCAAGCACAAAATTATTAATAGCTGTTCATAGCGAGGATGAAAATACTGTAAAAAGTAATTTAGAACATTATAAAGCTATATATGGAGACGATATTCCTGTAGCACTACATCCTGAAATTAGAAGTGTTGAAGCTTGCTATAAATCTACTGAAAAGATAATTAAGTTAGCTAAAGAAACTGGTGCACGTTTACATGTATTTCACATTTCAACGGCAAAAGAGTTGGATCTGTTTACCAACAAAATTCCGTTAGAAGAAAAACAAATTACAGCTGAAGTTTGTATCCATCATTTATGGTTTTCAGACGAAGATTATGCTACAAAAGGAAATTTCATCAAATGGAATCCAGCAGTAAAATCCGCTTCAGATAGAGAAGGACTTTGGAAAGCATTGTTAGACGATAGAATCGATGTTATAGCAACAGATCACGCACCACATACATTAGAAGAAAAACAACAAGTTTACACAAAAGCACCATCAGGAGGACCATTAGTTCAACACGCTGTTGTGGCTATGTTTGAAGCGCATCATCAAGGTAAAATTTCTGTGGAGAAAATCGTTGAGAAAATGGCTCATAATCCGGCTAAGATTTTCAAAATAGAAAATAGAGGTTTTATAAAAGAAGGTTTTTATGCCGATTTAGCAATTGTAAATCCGGCGATGCCTTGGAGTGTAAATAAAGAAAATATTCTATACAAATGCGGTTGGTCACCATTTGAAGGAACCAATTTTAAATCAAGAATTACACATACTTTTGTAAACGGACAATTGGTTTATGAAAATTCGAAAGTCAAAGAAATTAAAGCTGGCAAACGTTTACTTTTTGATAGATAAGAAATGAAAAAAATAGTATTTATTTTATTTATAATTTCATTTGTACTACCAAGTTGCAAAAATGAAATAATTGAAAAGCCAGATAATCTTATCGAAAAGGATAAGATGAAAGAGATTATTTATGATTTAGCAATTCTAGAAGCGGCTAGAAATCAAGGTTCGGCTACTCGAAATTATCCTAAAGCAAGTGTTTTTCTAAAAGAAAAATATAAAGTAGATAGTTTAACTTTTGCAAAAAGTACTCAATATTATGCTTCAGATATTAAAGAGTATAAAAAAATGTATGAAGTAGTTAAAGAGCGCTTAGATAAAGAAAATAAGAAGTTAAGCGGTGCTCCAATTCCGGTTCAAAATCTTGAAGAAGGAATTGTGAAGTAATTATTTTTTATAATGAACTACAATTTTATCTAAGTAAGAGTCAATAGCCTCAAAATCATAATTCAAATAGTTTTTTATTTTTTCATTTGAAATCGCATCACTATTTAGAATTGATTGCGCAGCATGTTTAGATATTTTTCTTTTGGTTCTAAAAATGGAAGAAAATACCCAATCCAATCGCCATCCAATATTGAGCATCCAGGGTTTTGCCTCTATTTTTGGTTTTTTGGCCTTTATTTTTTCAGCGATAGTGTAGATTATGTTTTTATAAGAAATGTTTTCAGAAAGTAATGCAAATCGTTCTCCATTACACTCAGAATGCATCAATTGACGCATTATTCTCACAACATCTGTAACAGTAACATAACCAGAAGAACCATAAGTGTAAAAAGGAATTCCTTTTTCAATAGAGGTAAAAAAAGCACCGCTACCTTGTTGCCAAAAACCAGGTCCAAAAATAACGCCCGGATTTACAATTACCACTTTCAATCCTTCTTGTTGACCACGCCAAACTTCCATTTCGGCGCCATATTTTGAAATAGCATAATCACTATGTAAAACTTCTGGATTCCATTCTGTTTCTTCAGTAATGATGGTTTCGTGCTGTGCTAAATCTCCAAGAGCAGCAATTGAACTAACGTGACATAGTTTTTTAACGTTTTTGTCAATACAAAAATTTACAATATTGGCGGTTCCTTCAATATTTACCTTTCGAAGTTGGTCTTCGTCATTTGGGTTGAAAGAAATACATGCCGCACAATGATAAACGTAATCAATATTTTCAAAAGCAATTTCTAGTGAGGGAACATCTAGAATATCACCTTGTGTCCAGTTTATTTTAGAGAATAGTTCACTTTTTTTATACAAATCAAAAAGAGATTTCGTTTTCTCTATATTTTTTTGATTTCGATAAAGAGCACGAATATTTTCTTCACCATTTTCTAACAAATGAAGTACTAAATGAGCTCCGACTAATCCTGTTGCACCAGTAACTAATATCATTTTGTAAAGATATGGTTTTGCCACGAAGACACAAAGTCACAAAGTTTTTTAAATCAAATTATGAAAATCTGAAATCTGAAATCTGAAATCTGAAATCTTAGAACTATATTTGCGCAAATTATCGAATAAAATGAGGAATTTAGTAGAAGAATTACAATGGCGCGGATTGGTGCACGATATTATGCCAGGCACAGAAGAACAACTTTTAAAAGAAATGACAACAACCTATATTGGATTTGATCCAACAAGTGATTCGTTGCATATTGGAAGTTTGGTGCCTATTATTTTATTGGTTCATTTAGAAAAATTCGGACACAAACCAATTGCCTTAATTGGCGGTGCTACTGGAATGATTGGTGATCCATCAGGAAAATCTGATGAGAGAAATTTACTTGATGAAGCTACTTTAGAAAAAAATGTTGCCGGAATAAAAGGTGTTTTATCTCGTTTTTTAGATTTTAATTCAACTGCAGCTAATGCTCCAATTTTAGTAAATAACTACGATTGGATGAAAGACTTCTCGTTTATAAACTTTGCTCGTGACGTCGGAAAAAGAATCACGGTGAATTATATGATGGCAAAAGATTCTGTAAAGAAACGTTTGAGTGGAGAAACTGGTGAAGGAATGAGTTTTACAGAGTTCACTTACCAATTAATTCAAGGTTACGATTTTCATCATTTGTACAAATCGCACAATTGTTTGTTGCAAATGGGTGGTTCTGACCAATGGGGTAATATTACAACAGGAACAGAATTAGTGAGAAGAATGAATGGAGAAGGTGCCAAAGCATATGCAATGACTTGTCCATTAATTACCAAAGCTGATGGTTCTAAATTTGGTAAATCAGAAGGTGGAAATGTTTGGTTGACAGCCGATAAAACATCGGTTTATAAATTTTACCAATTTTGGTTGAATACAACCGACGTTGACGCTGAAAAATATATTAAGATTTTCACATTTTTAGATAAAAACACAGTAGATACTTTAATCGCGGAACATCATGAAGCACCACATTTACGTGTTTTACAAAAACGTTTAGCAGAAGAAGTAACTACTTTTGTTCACGGAAAAGAAGAGTTGGAAAGAGCGATTTTTGCTTCGAATGCTTTTTTTAGCCCAACAATGGACGATTTAGCCCAATTGGATGATGCTACTTTTGTAGAAGTTTTTGATGGTGTTCCAAATGCCGAAATTGCTAAAGAAGATATCATTGCCGGATTGGATATGATTGCTGCACTTGCTGCAAAAACAGGTTTCTTAGCTTCCAATAGTGATGCGAGACGTGAATTGAAACAAAATGCAGTTTCTTTAAACAAAGAAAAAGTTGCTGAAGATTATATCATTACCGAAAAAGATTTGGTAAAAGGTAAATTTTTAGTGCTTCAAAAAGGAAAGAAAAATTATTATTTGATAAAAGTGGTTTAATGAAATTACAACACCATTAAATTACAACCTCGAATATCAGAATTATCAAAACGTCCCAATACTTCAAATGAATTGTTGGGATATTTTTTTCCTAAATCTTGTGTAGCTATGAAAGAACACGAATTGATATTTGCTAAATCTATTACGTTTATTCCGCCTGTTTTACCACTTTCTACATAAGACAAAGCATCTTCGGTATCACGAATTAAAACGGTCATCCAGTTTGGACATTCAAAAATTCCGTTGCCTAATGAATAGGCTTGCGATAATAATTCGGTCATACCATATTCTGAATGAATGCTGGAAACTCCAAAACCATTACAAAGAATTTCATGCAATTCTTCACGGATGATTTCTTTGCGTTTGCCTTTCATTCCGCCAGTTTCCATGATGATAGTATTTTTTAATTGAAACTTTCGTTGTTCAATTAAATCTAGTAAAGCATAAGTTACACCAATCAAAAGTACGTTTTGACCGGATGCATCAAGCTCAATTAATTTTGAAATTAGTTCGTCGTAATTGTGTAGATAAAAACCACTATTTTCATTGTTTGAAAGCGCTATCAAGTCTTTTACCATATAGATTAAAGAAGAGCCAGAACGCTCAAGATAGGATGGAAGTAAAGCTAAAACCGCATAATCTTCTATATTTCCATAAAATTCTGAAAAAGCATTGCGATAACTTTCTTCATATAAAGTTACATCGGTTATAAGATGTTTGCTTGTAATCATTCCGGTGGTTCCACTGCTTGTGAAAGTCTCTTGAATGGCATCATTTGAAGATAAAACATCATGACTTTTAAAAAACTGTATGGGTAAAAATGGAATTTGTTGCAACGATTTTACGCTTCCTTTTTCAACTTTCAATAACTCACAGAATTCGCGATACACTTGGTTGTTGTCGTATTGAAAACGAAAAACCTTTAAAGCTATTTTTTCAAACTGCTTTTGGTTTTGAATGGTGAATATATCGTGAGATGAAATCAAAGTTAAGATGCTTTTTTTTTAATTCTGAAACATCCCGAAGTTTCGGGACAGAGAATTGCAAAAGTAATGAAAATAAAAAAGCTCCAACATAAATTGGAGCTTTCTAATATAATTTTAAAACTAATTATTCGATAACTAATTTTTTAGTAGCTGTATTTCCTTCTTCAGAAATTTGAACCATGTATACACCAGCAGTAAGGTTGCTTACATTGATTGCAGACTCAGAAGTTGTAGTGTTTAAAACTTGTTTTCCTAATACGTCAAAAACAGTAACTGTTCTTTCAGCATTTGCATCAGTGTTGATGTAGAAAACACCATTTTTCACTGGATTAGGGAAAACTGATAAACCAGCGATAGCGTTTTGGTTAACTCTAAGTGCACCAGAAGTAACGTCAGCCCATGTAGTGTTTAATCTTAATTCGTCTATTTCAACATTTCCTGTTCCAACTCCAGATGCAATAGTTCCTCCTTGTCTGATTATCATTGATGCTATTTGAGCAGGCGCAGCAGTCGTTCCTGTTGCGTTCGTTGCGTTTGCTGTACCTTCTGTACTTCCTATAGCTGGATTAATGAACAAACTTGCTGTGTTAGTTCCTAAATCATATTTTACAACAGCAAAAACAGGTACGTTTATTGGAAAATCTGTTGCAACATAAGATGGTGTCGCAGTACCTCCACTGTTATTTAAAACTCCTAAATTAAAAGTATCAGCTGTAGCTCCTAATCTAACATAAATTCTTCCGCTAAACGCTGTTACTCCAGTGGTTCCTGTAGTTGCTCCAGTTGCTATAAAATAATCTCCAGCAGCTGTATTAGGATGTAAACCAGTTACATTTGGTACATTTAAGATTGCTGAATAATATACTAAACCTGTTAATGGAGAAGTAGATGCTTTATTTACGTCTTCTGAGTTACCAAAAACTAATGCTGCCTTGTTGCCAGATGATGTTAAACCAGTATAAGTCAATGAACCTGTTGAAAATGTTAATTGACCAGCAGTTCCACTATGAGTTGACCAACCATTAGCGTTTAAAGCACCAGTTCCTGAAAATGATGTAGATACTTGTGCAAAACCTAAAGTTGATATTAATGCAAAAGATAAAATGTAAAGTTTTTTCATAATTTTATTTGTAATAATTTAGGATACAAAGATAAAGACTATTTTTTTAAATAAAAATAATCAAAGTAAAAAAATAGTTAACAATATAGATATTTAACTATCTGACAATTAATTTTCTAGTAGCGCTTGCGTCACCTTCTTCTATCTTAATAAGATAAATTCCTGGTGAAAGCGAAGAAATGTTAAGTTCTCTAGAAGAAAGAGTAGTTTGAAGTACTTTTTTTCCAAGAACGTCAAAGATGGTGATTTGCTTATCTTCATTAGATTTTGTAGATATGTAAATCTTTCCACCAGTTGCAGGATTTGGGTAAAAACTCAAGCCTTCAATAGTGTTCTCTTGCACTTTTGATGCTGGTTTTCCATCTTGTGCCATCACACTTGTAGTGCTTAGCATCAGGAAAAAAAGAATAATATAAAAGTAGTTTTTTGTCATGAGTTCAACTTGGTTAAAGCAAATATATAAATAAGTTTTCAAATACAATGCCAAAAACCACAATTTTAACAAATTTTATATTGATTGTTTAATGCTTAGGTAAATACATATAGTAATTAAATTTCAAAAGTTTACACTTTAAATTTCTAATGTTACCAAATTGTTAAGAAAAAGTTTGGTTATTGTAAAAATAGTTATATATTTGTTATCTAATTATTAATTCAAAAACCCAAATATCATGAAAAACCTTCTTTTAACACTTGTAATTTTGATTTCTGGTTTATCATTTGGTCAAGCAATTGAGCCAGTTTTAGAAGCAGAAAACGGATTGGTTAAAGCTACTTACCACTATGAAAATGGTGCTGTACAACAAGTAGGATATTTTAAAGACGGAAAGCTAGATGGAAAATGGACTTCATATGATGAAAATGGAAATCTAAAAGCTACAGCTGAATATACAAATGGAGTGAAAACAGGAAAATGGATGTATTATTCAAATAGCGTTTGCATAAGCGAAGTAAGTTTTGTTGACAATCGTATTGTTGATGTAAAAAAATTCAATCACAACGCAATTGCTGATAAAGATTAATTTTAGTTCAAGACTTAAATAAAAAAAGCTCATCGAAACCGATGAGCTTTTTTTTATATGTTTTTGTGTTTTATTGTAATAAGTTCAAACCACTTACAGTTGACCAAGCACCAGTTGTCATTACTGCACCAGTTGCAGTAGTGCTTGTAGTGAATTGTCCTGTTGGGAATGTAACTGAAATAGCTGCTGTTGCACCTACTGGAGTAATTTGAGTTGTATTAGAAATTTTAAAGTTAGTTAATTTGATTTTTGAACCATTAACTTGATTGTTATTTGTTGTAGCATCTTGAATTTTTACTGCAGCACCTTGATAAGTTGTTGCTCCTTCTGTATAATTTCCATAACCATCTATAACAACATTGCTAAATTCGCCATTTCCTTCTTTTTTGAATTGAAATGCATCAATTTCAATTGCACCAGCTACCTCTGGAGTACATCCAGCAAGTCTTTTTAAAGTAATTCCAGATACTTTTGGCCAGAATGCATTGTTGTTGTTTGAAGATTCAATTTCAACACCAAAGTTACCTTTAGTTACTTGAAGTCCATACCAGTTTGAGTTTAATTGACCTTTCCATCCATCTTGCCAATCAAAAGCATCGTCATAATTTCCGTAAGAAATTGCATTTGTCATACTTACAGTTCCACCATAAAATTCAAAACCATCATCAGCACCTTTGTATGAAACTAAATGGTCTAATACAGTTCCTGTTCCAACAGAGTAGAAAGAGAAACCATTAAGTTCTTTTGTTCCATCAGCTAATTTTGAACCTGCATATTCTACTCTTACGTAAGTTAAAGAACCACCATTGTGAGCAGCGTTTGTACCACCATAAGGTAAAGCATTTCCATCTTCAGAAGTTGAAGTTGTTGCTGCTCCAATTGCATTTATTGGCGCATCTCCATACATAATAATTCCACCCCATGATCCAGGAATTCCAGATTTTTCAGTAAAAACTACTGGTTGAGCTGCTGTTCCGTTTACATATAATTTTGCTCCGTTTTTTACAACTAATGCATTGTCTCCTGTTGCTTTGTCACAAGTTATTGTTGAACCAGCATCAAAAGTAACTGTTACTCCAGATTCTATTTTTACAATTCCTTTCAAAGTGTAAGTTCCTAGAGGGTAAGTTTTGTTTGTTGTAATAATTCCTGTGATTTCTCCTGTTACAACTGGTGCAGTTGTTTCGTCATCACTACTAGTGCATCCTGTAAATACAGACGCTAAAATTGCTAAACTTAAAATGATTTTTTTCATTGTGATATTAGTTATTGTTGTTTAATTTTCTGTTACAAATGTAGACAGCAATGCTTTTTTTCTAGTTATCTAAATATTATAATAGCGTTATTTTAATTCAATAAAAAAGTAAATTTATTGTTAACTGAAACCGAATTATTTACATAAAAAAAGCTGTCTTGTTTTAGACAGCTTTAGTTCTTTTAGAATGTATAAGCGAGGTTTAGTGAAAATCCAACACCTTTCTTATAGTTACTTATCAGGTTTGATTTTTCTGCAATTGGAGATGTACCATCAGTACCTAATTCAAATTTTCGATTAGGATTCAAAATGTTATCTGTAGAAAATTTAACATCAAAATGCTGTGATATTTTACTACTCCATACAAAGTCTAGTTGGTGAACTGGTAATTCATAAATATGATCTAATCCTCCTGTTCCAACTGCATATATTCTTTTTCCAAATACAGAATATACTAGTGTAGCTGTATTACTCCAAGTTTTAGAAAAATTGAATTGGTATTTAACATCAGAATTAATAATCCACTTTGATGCACCTTGAAGTTCTCTAGATTTGTGTGTTTCAATACTTCCAACTGGATTAACTTCCACTTTTGTTGCCATTAATGAAGTGTTAAAACCAAAGGAAACATCTGACAAGCTTTTGTTAATTCTACCAAAATCAAAAAGGAATTCTAATTCGGCTCCATATAAGTTAGCACTATCAGAGTTTAAGTAGGTTGTAATTGTTGAATTTGCAGCATTTGCGATAAAAGTTCTTTCGATTGGCTTTTGTATGTTTTTACCGAAAAGACCAACAGCAAACATTTCTTTTGAAGAAGGAAATAATTCAAATTTTAAATCAAAATTATAATTATCACTATTAGTTAAAAAAGGATTTCCTCTCATAGATGTACCATCAGCATTAATGTACTCGATTGGATAAGCTTCCATGATTACAGGTCTTGTATAGGTTTTTCCTGATGCAAAACGAATATTAGCTTTGTCAGTTGCCTCATATTTAACATTAACAGATGGCAATAAATAGAAATTGTTGTAAACTATTTTTTCGTAAGGAGCATCAAAGTTTCCTTGGTTTCTATATTTTGTTTCTCTTTGAGTGTTTTCTGCTCTAAGACCACCATTTATTTCCCATTTTTCAGCAAATTTGAATAAAATATTTGCATATCCAGCGTTTGTTTGTTCATTTAACTTTGCTTTATAAGTAGCATTAGAACTTTCTCTAAAACTAAAAGCATTTTGGCTTAAATAGTCGTTTAGTTGTGCATCCAAACTATTTACAGGAACAGTAAAACTGTTAGGTGCAAAGCTATTTACAGGTGAAATAAATCGGTAAGAAGATTGCATTAATGAAGCATATCCATTATAACCAACAGTTAATTTATTTTTCTTATCAGAACCTCCAAATTTCAAACCATATTCCATCATACCTGATAAGTAAATATCACTGTCTATATCTAAATATTGTTTGATAAAATTGTTACCTGCAATTGAAGTAATTATGTTTTCACCATCTCTTGTACCAGAAAAGAATTTTCTGTCGGGTTGTTGATAAGATGTTTTAGCAAATGAACCTCCTACTTTTATGTTTTGACTCTTATCCGCGTTTATTGCGTATTCACCCAATAATTGAGAGTTAAAATAATCAGATTGGTCTAATTGATTGGTTCTAATGAATGAAACATTGTTGTTTGCTGTTAAATCGGCGAAACCAGATTGGTCTTTAATTAAGCTTTCAGTTGTTCTAAGATAAAAATTGTTCCAAGATAACTTGATTTTTTTCCCTGAATAGTTCAATCCAAGAAGAGAAGATAATGAAGTTTTGTAGCGATATTCAGTATTTATAAAGTCATTTCTGTAAACAAATCCAGAAGGATTATTATTAAAATTTCTTTCTACTCCTGTTCTGAAATTATAACTATTATCAAAGTTTAATGATAATAAATAGGATAATTTATTGTCATTTTTTAAAGTGAATTTTTCAGTGTGTAATAAACCAATACTTGTATTTAAAGGGCTTTTAGTATCAGAAACATCAAACCCGCTTTTGAATGATTCTAGTGCTTGATTAGGAGTAAATGTGTAAGCAGATGGTTTTCCGCCAAGGATGCCAGGTAAAGCTCTATCTTTTCCTGTTAAGCCAAAAAAACCTTTTGTATTGTCTGCGTCTTTTGAAATCAAGAAATCTCTTAAATTATTGTTGGTTGTAAAACTAGTTCCAACACTAATCTTAGTAAGACTTTTAGAATTTTTAGAAGTTGATGTGGCAATATTAAATGTTCCTCCAGCAAAATCTCCATAAATATTAGGATTAAAGGTTTTAAAAACATCAATAACTCCAACAATGTCAGTAGGAAATAAATCTAAAGGAATAATTTTTTTAAATGGATTGTTTGTTGGAGCGGCTAAATCATTAATTAATAAATTGTTATAACGATCTTCCAATCCTCTTACAAATAATCCTCTTGAACCCACTTTTGTAATACCAGTAATTTTAGTCAAACCTTCTTCGACATCACTAATACCTTTTCTTGACATTTCTTGTGCACCAATACTTTGTTTAATTTCAACAGCTTTTTTCTGTTCTTGTAACAAAGCAGTTTCTTTTTCTCTGTTAGTTACTTTTTGAATAACAACATCGTCTAGTTTATAACCACCAGCACCAAGAGCTTTATCAATTGTTAATGTTTCACCTTCTTTTACAGTCACTGGAACTTCAATTGTTTCGTATCCAATAAAACTGAATATTAAAGTATAATTTCCTGGTTCAACTTTTAAAGAATATCTACCTTTATCGTCAGTAGTAGCTCCAATACTAGTACCTTTGATTACTGCATTTGCAAATGCTAAAGGTGCGTTGTTCATGTCTTTATCAGTAAGGACACCTGTAATAGTTCCTTTGTTTTGTGCTAATGCTGTAATGCTAAAAAGAATAGTTAAAATAAGTAACTTGAATTTCATTATTTCCTAATTGTTAAATTTTGATGCAAAGAACGACACGCATTGTAAAGTTGAAGTTACTTGCAATTTATCATTAGGTTTTGTAATTATTACCATAATGTTAACAGATTAAATTACCGTTAACTCATTTTTAATAAGAATTAATTACTGATAAAATAGTATATTTACATCGCAAAACAGCATAATCTTTTGCATTATGAAGAAAAAAGACATTAAGATTTTATTAGTTGATGACGAACAAGACATCCTAGAAATTGTAGGTTATAACTTGACTCAAGAAGGTTATAAAATTGTAACAGCTTCAAATGGTAAAGAAGCAATTGCAGTTGCAAAAAAGGAACGTCCGCAACTTATCATTATGGATGTAATGATGCCAGAAATGGACGGAATGGAAGCTTGTGAAAACATTAGAAAAATTCCTGAATTGAGTAATATCATCATAACATTTTTAACGGCAAGAAGCGAAGACTATTCTCAAGTAGCAGGTTTTGATGCTGGTGCAGATGATTATATTGCTAAACCAATAAAACCAAAATTATTGGTAAGTAAAGTAAAGGCTTTATTAAGACGACTAAAAGACGAAACAACTTCAAGTGAAAACCTAAATGTTGGTGGCATTGAAATTAATCGTGAAGAATATAAAATAGTTATGGATGGAAGAGAAATTGTTCTTCCTAGAAAAGAATTTGAATTGTTCTATTTATTAGCTTCAAAACCTGGTAAAGTATTCAAACGTGAAGAAATTCTTGATAAAGTTTGGGGTAACGAAGTTATTGTTGGCGGAAGAACAATTGACGTTCACATTAGAAAACTCCGTGAAAAAATCGGAGAAGATTTATTCAAAACCATTAAAGGTGTCGGATACAAATTTGAAGCTTAATTAATATCTTTGTAAGGACATAGTAACAAATGTATTTACTATGCTTAGAGGAAAGGTTACAAAATATGGGATTAAACTTCAAAAAAACATACCGATTCGCCGTAATATCAACTTTATATATTACTCTTTTTTCAACTAGTTTAGTTGCTGGATTGTTGATTTTCTTTGGTACATTTTCTTTGCTATTTTCTTTACAATTTTGTTTTGCATTTGCAGTTGGTATTGCTGTTTTTTCCTTTTTTGTATTACAATATCGTGTAGAACATTTTATTTATCGTCGTGTAAAGAAAATATACGATGATGTTTCCTTATTAGACTCTACAACTCTTAGAAGCCAATCGATTACTACAGATATGGCAACTTTAACAAAAGAAGTAAAGAAATTTGCTACAGACAAAAAAATCGAAATTGAAAATCTAAAAGTTCGTGAAGAATACCGACGTGAGTTTATGGGTAATGTTTCTCACGAGCTAAAAACACCACTTTTTACCGTACAAGGATATCTTTCTACTTTGCTTGATGGTGCTATGAAAGATAAAGATCTAAGAAAAAAATATCTTGAAAGAGCAGAAAAAGGTGTTGAACGACTGATTTATATTGTAGAAGATTTAGACATGATTTCTAAACTTGAAATGGGTGATCTAAATTTAGAATTTTCTGAATTCAATATCATTGAGTTAATTCAAAATGTATTTGATTTACTTGAAATGCAAGCCGATAAAAAGAATATTATTCTAATGTTTGACAGAAAATATAATAAACCAATAAACGTTTTTGCAGATCAAGAAAAAATTCAACAAGTACTTACAAATCTGATAATGAACTCCATAAAATATGGAAAAGAAAATGGTACAACCGAAGTATCCATTGAAGATTTGGTTAAAAATAAAATTATTGTTCGTGTAAGAGACAACGGCGAAGGAATTGAACAACAACATATTCCAAGACTTTTTGAACGCTTTTTCAGAGTAGACAAAAGTGGCGCAAGAAGTGAAGGTGGCTCAGGTCTCGGACTTTCAATTGTGAAACACATTATTGAAGGACACAATGAAAAAATTTACATAGAAAGTGAATTTGGCAAAGGATCAGAATTCTCATTCACGCTCGAAAAGCAAAAATAATTGATTCCAATTGATTTCCGAAGGTATCAGAGGCAAACCTTTGTATAAAGGAACTGAAAGGATATCATCAATAACAAATTTATCTTGTTTGTTATAAGGAACTAAGCCTTCTCTCTTATATTTTTTTGCCAAATATTCTTGCTCAAATTGACCTGGAGTTGGTATAAAAAAAGCTTTCTTTTGTAATTTACACAAATCCATAACGGTTGTATAACCCGATCTACAAAGTACCATTTCACTTTCGTTAAAAGTTTTTTCTAACTCTTCAGATTGCATAAAATTATAAAAAGTGATATTCCCTTTTTGTTCTTTTACTTGTTCTTTCGTTACCTTTCCTTTTATAAAAACTACTTTTTCTTTGTTGTCTTTTAGTTCTTCAATTAGTTTTTCTTCCAAAATAGTTCGTTGAGGTTCCGGACCAGAAAGCAGAACCATAATGTCGTATTTTATTTCTAGGACTTTCTTTTCTAATCTGCTTAAAACTCCAATATATTTTATGTTTAAATTCGAGTTTTTTAAATGCCCTAATTTTCCAGTCAAATTTGGAGATTTTTCAATGTCAGGAACCCAACATTCATCAAATTTTCTAATAAAAAATTGATGTAATTTACTAGAAATCCAAGTTGTTTTTCCTGATAAAACGGTCAATTGATGTGTCATGAATACCGAAGGCACTTTCTTAGAATGCACACCCAATCGATTGTCTGAAATAATTCCTTTTAAATCATATTCTTTAACCCATTTTTTA
>JAAFHW010000025.1 GCA_013298525.1 Flavobacteriia bacterium | reverse complement strand
TCCAACATATCCTCATTTAAGTACTTGTTCTGGTACTCCAGTAGAGATGACAATGAACTACATGGATTACACAGATGATAGAGGGATGTATATGTTCTCTTTAGGACAAAAAGCTAGAATGGATGCTATATTTGCAGTAGGTGGTTCTAGAGCTTCTTTTAGAAACTAAAAAATAAAATCAAAATATTCTAAAAACTCGTTTACATTTGTAAACGAGTTTTTTATTTTTACACAAAATCTATTCAAATGATAACATCAAAGAACATAGCAAATGGAATTCTTAGAGCAATTGGTGTTTTAGCGCTAGTTTGTCTAGCACTCTATTTTATATATCAAATTCAAACAGTTATTGTTTATCTTATTGTGGCGGTTATTTTTTCAATGATTGCTAATCCGATTATTGAGTTTTTAAGAAGAAGATTAAAATTCTCAAATATCTTGGCTGTTGTATCTACAATGATATTGTTTTTACTATTAATTACAGGTTTAATTATGCTTTTTGTACCCTTGATAACATCACAAAGCACAAATCTTTCACTTTTAGATACAAAATCAATTGAAAATAGATCAATCGAACTCTATAATCAATTGAGTATTTATTTAAGCAATCATAACATTGAAATCAATAAAATATTCAAAGAAACTGACATTACCTCTAGATTAAATTTCAATTTTTTGACAGATTTTTTCAATTCAATAATTGGAACCATAAGTAGTTTTGGAATTGGTTTAGTTTCTGTATTTTTTATTAGTTTCTTTTTCTTAAAAGACAAAGTGCAATTTATTGTTGGAATGAAAAAAATTCTTCCAAATGATCACGAAGAACAAATTTTAAATTCTATTGAAAAAACGAGACTTTTACTTACAAGATATTTTCTAGGATTGTTATTACAGCTTACAATAATTTTTATTTTATATCTAATTGTATTATTGATTTTTGGTGTAGAAAATGCTATTGTAATTGCCTTCTTATGCGGACTTTTAAATGTAATTCCATACGTTGGCCCTTTTATCGCGTCAATCTTAGCTGGGATTTTAACTATGTTAAGTAATATTGGAAACGATTTTCAAGATGTCATTCTACCAACGACAATATATGTTTCCATTGGTTTTTTCATAGTACAATTGATTGACAATAATATTTCGTCTCCAATTATTTTTTCAAAAAGTGTAAATTCGCATCCTTTAGAAATATTTTTGGTAATTCTTGTTATTGGAATACTTTTTGGAATCACAGGAATGATAATTGCGGTGCCTCTATACACAACTCTAAAAGTAATTGGGAAAGAGTTTTTTCCTGAAAATAAAGTAATTAAAATTCTAACTAAAAATTTATAATATTTAGATTTAAAAATGAACTTTAATGAAATTTTAAACCCAGAAATTCAAAAATTTATTTTTGAAAATACAGGATTAGACACCTCAAAATTAGCTCTTAAAAAAAATCCGTTTTCTCAAATTGAGTTTAAAGTTTTATTAAATCAAATTGAATCTCGAACCAAATCTAAAGATAAACTTCCTACTTGGTTTAATTGTAATAATATTGTTTATCCAACAAAGATTTCTATTGAGCAAACATCATCTGAGGCTACTGCAAAATATAAATCTGAAATTGTTTCTGGTGAAAGTTTAATTGACCTGACTGGTGGATTTGGCATTGATGATTATTATTTTTCAAAAAAAATTGACACCATCGTTCATTGTGAAATTAATCCTGAATTATCTGAAATAGTTTCTCATAATTTCAAACAATTAAACGCTATAAACATCAATTGCATTGAAGGTGATAGTCTTAAAACTTTAGAACAATTAAATCAAAAGTTTAGTTGGATTTACATTGACCCATCAAGAAGAAATGATGCAAAAGGAAAAGTCTTCATGTTGAAGGATTGCCTACCAAATGTTCCTGATTTACAAGATACTTATTTTGAGTATTCCGATAATATTTTGATTAAAACTGCTCCAATACTCGATATTTCAGCAGGATTACAAGAACTAAAGAATGTAAAACAAATACATATTGTCGCTCTAGATAACGAAGTTAAAGAACTTCTATGGATTATTGAAAAAGATTATAATGGTAAAATATCTATTAAAACAGTAAACTTTACTAAGCAAAATAAAGAAGTTTTTGATTTCAATATGAATTCTGAGAGCGAAGTAAACTATGGTGTTCCCAAAAAATATCTTTATGAACCCAATAGTGCAGTTATGAAATCTGGTGGATTCAATCAAATTGCAAGTTTTTTTTCTGTAGATAAATTGCATAAAAACTCCCATTTATATACTTCAGATGAATTAATTGATTTTCCAGGAAGGGCTTTTCAAATTGAAAAAATAGTTAACTGTTCTAAAAAAGATATGATTGAAAACTTTAGCAATCAAAAAATGAATGTGACGGTTAGAAATTTTCCTGATACCGTTGAAAATATTAGAAAAAAATGGAAAATAAAAGACGGTGGAAATCAGTATTGTTTTTTCACAACCGATAAAAATGAAAATAAAATAGCTTTAATTTGCACCAAAATAAATTTTTAAATGAAAAAGATAATTTTAATTACATTGTTTCTAACACTTTCCTTAAATACATTTGCTCAAACTGATTGTGAATTTAGTTCAAATGTTACTGATAGCATTGGTACTTATAAATCAACTAAAGAATATTTAATGCATGAAAGAGTTTTTGGAAACAGTCAAACATCAATTTTCTTTTCATTAATTAATGCAGAAGGTCTTTTATCACTAAACATTCAAATGATAAGTAAAAGTTCTGAATTTATTGCTGCAAAATGTTTTGATAAAAATTCAAAAATTTACATCCAACTTACAAACGGCAAAATTGTTACTTTAATTTCACCAGAAACAGAAACATGTGGCAATGCAGTTATGAATGATAAAGAAAATATCCGAATTTTAAATGGCTATTTTCTATTTGTAAAAGATAATTTTGAAGAATTAAAAACTTCTCCAATTTCATTTATTAGAATTATATATGCTAGAGAAGTAATTGATTACGTTTGTAAAAGCGAATTGGTTTCAGAAGTAGATAAAAAGACCTATGCTCCTGATAATTATTTTATTAACTATTTAAAATGTGTTCAATAATTTAGTTACAATTCCATTTAAAATTGGCTAAATTATCTTTACTGCTATCTATTAAATTGTAATGCCACCATTCAGAATCAAACGATTTAAAATTGTGTTTTAGCATTACAGATTTAAGCAAAGCTCTATTCTTTCTTATTTTTCTAGAAATATCTTGATAATTATGGCTTGCTTCAGGGCCGAAAAAGTCAAATGAGGTTCCCATATCTAGTTCTATTCCATTTTCATCTATCAAGGTGACATCTACCGCTCCTCCTCTATTATGAATAGAACCCTTGGCTGGATTTGCTACATAATCGGCATTGGGCATAATAACCCACATTTTCTTTTGTATATCCAAAGGTCTGTAGCAATCAAAAAGTTTTATTCTATAACCTAAAGATTTGAATTCTTCGTTAGCTTCAACAAGACTTTTTACAGTTTTCAATCTTAAATAGCATTCATCGCAATCATAAACTTTGCTTTTGAGAAAATTATCATCTGTTGCATATTTCATATCAAAAACAAAATCGGAACTGAAGTCTTTTAAATTTACAAATGTAGTATCATTTATTCCGTCATAAATTGCAATTGAATTTCCAGTTAAATAGTTATTATATAACGTTTTTCTACTTTTTACAAAAGAGGATTCCGTCGATTTACAACTAATAAGAATCAGTAAAGTGAGGATTGATAAAAAATAGCTCTTGAAGTTCATCGAAAAATATTTATTTCGAAATTTACGAAATATATTAAAACAAAAAAACCTTCTTTTTCAAGAAGGTTTAGATTGTGATCCCAGAAGGATTCGAACCTTCGACCTACGCATTAGAAGTGCGTTGCTCTATCCAGCTGAGCTATGGAACCAATTTTAATATAAAATATTAAAAGTCGGGGTGGCAGGATTCGAACCTGCGGCCTCCTGCTCCCAAAGCAGGCGCGATAACCGGGCTACGCTACACCCCGAAAACAAAAAAAGCGGAGAGTAAGGGATTCGAACCCTTGGTACAGTTTCCCATACGCATGTTTAGCAAACATGTCCTTTCGGCCACTCAGGCAACTCTCCAAAATTCAATATATTATATAAGAACTTTTCTCTTTAAGCGGTTGCAAATGTAAGCTTTCATTATAATATTTACAACATTTTAAACTCTTTTTTTTGATATAATTCTCACATTTTAATGAAATACTTAAAAATCAAATAAATAGAAATTAATATTTTATTAATATTGAATTAATAAACGAATATCTTTCAATGTAAAATGAATTTTCCCTAAAAAATAGTAAATTTGCATCACAAACTAACAAACTAATCCCAACTTTGGGGAAATAATAAATATTATGAGTAAAAAAATTGTAATTGTTTCTGCAGTAAGAACTCCTATTGGAAGTTTTATGGGTTCATTATCAACTGTACCTGCGCCTCATTTGGGTGCTGCTGCTATCAGAGGAGCTTTAAATAAAATCAATCTTGACCCAAACTTGGTTGATGAAGTTTTTATGGGTAATGTAGTTCAAGCTGGCGTTGGTCAAGCTCCAGCTAGACAAGCTGCTATTTATGCAGGTTTGTCAAATGAAGTTGCTTGTACAACTGTTAACAAAGTATGTGCTTCTGGAATGAAATCAATTATGTTTGGAGCACAAGCTATTATGGCTGGTGATGCAGAAATTGTTGTCGCAGGTGGAATGGAAAATATGAGTATGATTCCACATTATGTTCACATGAGAAATGGTGTGAAATTTGGACCAACATCAATGCAAGACGGAATGCAAAAAGACGGACTTGTTGATGCATACGATAATAACGCTATGGGAGTTGCAGCTGATTTATGTGCTTCAGAATATAAAATTACTCGTGAAGAGCAAGATGCGTTTGCAATTCAATCTTATGAGCGTTCAGCAAAAGCATGGGATGCAGGAAAATTTGATTCAGAAATTGTTCCTGTTGCAGTTCCGCAAAGAAAAGGAGAGCCAATAATGGTAACAAAAGATGAAGAATACACAAACGTTAGATTGGATAAAATACCAACTTTAAACGCAGTTTTTACAAAAGAAGGGACAGTTACTGCTGCCAATGCTTCAACTATTAATGATGGTGCAGCTGCAGTTGTTTTGATGAGTGAAGAAAAAGCAATTGCAATGGGATTAAAACCATTAGCTTACATAAAATCATACGCAGATGCTGCTCAAGAGCCAAAATGGTTTACGACTGCTCCTGCAAAAGCATTACCAAAAGCGTTAACAAAAGCTGGCTTATCAATTTCAGATGTCGATTTTTTTGAATTCAACGAAGCTTTTTCTGTAGTTGGCTTGGCAAATGCTAAAATATTAGGTTTACCAAATGACAAAGTTAATGTTAATGGTGGAGCCGTTTCATTAGGTCATCCTCTAGGTTGCTCTGGAGCAAGAATAGTGGTTACACTAATAAACGTTTTACATCAAAACAACGCAAAAATAGGAGCTGCAGCTATCTGTAATGGTGGTGGTGGCGCTTCTGCTATTGTAATAGAAAAAGCATAATTAAGAATTATAAACCTAACAAAATTGGATGTTTGCCATTTGTAATTTATCAACAATTCCTTTACGAATAGAACCAAGTGACAGAAGTGAAATTGTCTCTCAAATACTTTTTGGAGAACATTTTGAAGTTCTTGAACACAATAAACAATGGTCTAAAGTAAAATTACATTTTGATGATTATGAAGGCTGGATTGACAGCAAACAATATCAGATAATTTCGAAAGAAAACTATGAAATGCTTTGCAAAGAAGCTATTATTTTGAATTCTGATTTGGTTGAATATATTTCAACAAAAAACAATGTTTTAATTCCAGTTACACTTGGAGCTTCTTTATCCTTTTTAAATCATAGCGATATAAATACAGAAAACTATGAATTTGAAGGATTAAAAGTAAGTGGAATAAAGTCTAAAGCAAGTTTGATAAACACAGCTTATATGTACCTGAATGCACCGTATCTTTGGGGTGGAAAAACTCCATTTGGTATTGATTGCTCAGGTTTTACACAAATGGTTTACAAGTTGAATGGATACAAACTACTTCGTGATGCTGCTCAACAAGCCAGTCAAGGTGAAGTATTGAGTTTTATTGAAGAAAGTGAACCAGGAGACTTAGCATTCTTTGACAACGAAGAAGGCAAAATTATTCACGTTGGCATCATGTTGGAAGATAATTATATCATTCATGCTAGTGGCAAAGTACGAATTGACCGATTAGATCATTTAGGAATTTATAATGCTGAACTCAACAGACATACTCACAGATTAAGAGTTATTAAGAAAATTATATAAATAAAAAAAGCGTTCAAATTTTGAACGCTTTTTTTAAGTTTAAAAACAATACTAATTCATCGCTTTTACTTTATCATTTAATTCTAGAAAACTATAAACTGATTTTAAATTGCTTTTTACTACTTCATTTGTAGGATCTAGTTCATATGCTTTTTCTAAAACAGGCATTGCTTTGTTAAATAATTTTTGACGTTCTGCTTTTAAAACATCATATTGCTTTTGATCTTTAGCACTAACACCTAAGTTATTCATATCCTTAACAATTTTAGCGTCTGGTTTTAAAATGATATCTGATAAATTAAGATATGCGTCAGTATATTTAGGATCAATTTCAATTACTCTTTTGTAATATTTTTCAGCATCTTCCAATTGATTTGCATTTCCACTTGTAACACCTAAATTAAATAATAAAACTTTATCATTAGGCTTTTTAGCTAATGCCTCGTTAATTAATCTTTTATAACTTTCTGTATCATTCATTTTTAAATAAATGTCTGCTTCATAAGTTATTAGATTAACATCATCTGGATTTTCTTTTCTAGCATCAGCAAGAGCAGCTTTAGCTTCATCTTTTCTATCTAATTCAACTAAAATTAACGCAATGTTTTTAGTGATTTCTCCTTTTTTTGAAGGTTCTTTCTCTTCTTTTGGGTTTATATGAGTTCCTAGTCTTACAAGATTATCTCTATCTTCTTTCTTAGTATAATTTTCTTCTTGACCAGTTACTTTATTTTTTGCTATGTATAAAGTTTTTTCTCCAGAGTAATTAATACTTTTTAGCTCTCTATAATATTTTAATGAATTTTCATAATCTTGACCATTAACAGCATAATTAGCTGCATAGTAAAGATTATCAGTGTCCTTTTTATCTAGTTGATAGATACCATATAAAACCTCTGCTGCTTCTTTTTGTTTCTTTTCATTACCTAATCTAATAGCATAATTTAACAAATCTGGCTTAATGAAACCGATGGTCTCAATAATATCATCAGTTTGAATTTTTTTTCCTACTTTTTTCTCATAATCAAGGGTATTATTTAATCCCGTTGCCAAACTTGATATAGCTTTTGGATTCACAAATTTCATCATAGCCATTTGAATTTGCAATGGTGTCATAGATTTATCTAAAGCCATGTATTCTAAAACTGGAGTCATAGATTTGTAAAATCCAGCATAAATTTTATCTCCTTCTTCTATAGCGATTGGCTCTAATTTTGCAACTAATGATTTATATTCCACCAAATCAGCTCCTTTGATTTCTTCTTTAGCATAAATCTTTTTTAACGCTTTCAATTCATCCTTTTGGGAGAAAGAAGCAACAGAAACTAATAATGTGCTAGCAATTATTATTTGTTTAATTTTCATAATGGTATTATTTAATTGTTGTTTTTTGTGTTAATTAACAAAAGCTATGCCACCAAATAAATGTATTAGGAAAACATAGCTTTTGCATTTTATTTTAATTTTAAAAAATTATTCTTCAGAATCGTCTTCAGTGTTATCTGCTTCGTCGTCTTGATTTTCTGCGTCATCGTCATCATCAGAATCATCTTCAATAATAGCATTTGGGTCGATTTCTAATTCTTCTCCATCAATTGCTACAGCTTCTTCCTCTTCATCTTTCATAACTTTAGTTACTGCTGCAATAGAATCGCTTCCTTTTAAGTTAATTAATCGAACTCCTTGTGTAGCACGTCCCATAACTCTTAAAGTAGAAACATCCATTCTGATGGTTAAACCAGATTTGTTGATAATCATCAAGTCATCAGCGTCAGTAACAGTATTGATAGAAACTAATGCACCAGTTTTTTCAGTAATGTTCAATGTTTTTACACCTTTTCCACCTCTGTTTGTTATTCTGTAAACTGATTCACCTTCATCTTCAAGCTTGGTTCTTTTTCCATAACCATTTTCTGTTACACATAATAATTGTGTTTCATTAATGCTATTTTCATCAACAGAAACCATTCCAACTACTTCATCTTGTTCATCTCTCAATCTAATTCCTCTTACTCCAGATGCTGTTCTTCCCATTGGACGAGTTTTGGCTTCTTCAAAACGAACTAACTTACCAGATTTAACCGCAATTAAAACTTGGCTACTTCCATTTGTTAGTTCTGCTGCAAATAATTCATCATCTTCTTTAATTGTAATGGCAGCAACACCATTTACTCTTGGTTTTGCATATTTTTCTAAAGATGTTTTCTTCACTTGACCTTTTTTAGTAGCCATAATGATGTAATGATTTTTAACGTATTCTTGATTTTTCAAATCTTGAGTACATATAAATGCTTTTACTTTATCATCACTTTCAATATTGATAAGGTTTTGAAGCGCACGACCTTTACTTTGTTTATTTCCTTCTGGAATTTCGTAAACACGCATCCAATAACATTTTCCTTTTTGAGTAAAAATCAATAAGTAGTTGTGATTCGTTGCTACAAATAAATGCTCTAAGAAATCTTGATCTCTTGTTCCGGCACTTTTTTGTCCAACTCCTCCTCTATTTTGAGTTTTGTATTCCGTCAAAGAAGTACGTTTGATGTAACCAGCATGCGAAATTGTAATTACCACATTTTCATCGGCAATTAAATCTTCGATACTAACATCGCCACCTGCATATTCAATTACAGAACGACGCTCATCTCCATATTTATCTCTAATTTCAATCAATTCTTCTTTAATTAAAGCCATACGCATTTCTTTGCTAGCTAATAATTCTTTTAAATGATTGATTAATTTCATGATTTCTTCATACTCTGCACGAAGTTTATCTTGCTCAAGACCTGTTAATTGTCTCAAACGCATTTCAACAATAGCACGAGCTTGAATATCTGATAAATTAAACCTTTCAATTAATTTAGTTCTTGCTTCTTCACCATCTTTAGAAGCACGAATTAATGCAATTACTTCATCAATATTGTCTGAAGCTATGATTAAACCTTCTAAAATGTGTGCTCTTTCTTCAGCTTTTCTTAATTCAAATTGTGTTCTTCTAACTACAACATCATGACGATGCTCCACAAAATAGTGAATCAATTCTTTAAGATTCAACATTTGAGGTCTTCCTTTTACTAATGCAATATTATTTACACTGAAAGAAGATTGTAATTGAGTATATTTATATAAGGTATTTAAAACAACATTAGCAACGGCATCACGTTTTAAAATATAAACGATACGCATACCATTTCTATCCGATTCGTCACGAATGTTGGCAATACCTTCAATTTTTTTCTCATTAACCAAGTCAGCTGTTTTCTTAATCATTTCAGCTTTGTTAACTTGGTATGGAATTTCGGTAACAATAATAGATTCTCTTCCGTCAACTTCTTCAAAGCCAACTTTAGCTCGCATTACAATTCTACCTCTTCCTGTTTTGAATGCTTCACGAACGCCTTCATAACCATAAATCACACCTCCAGTTGGAAAATCTGGAGCTTTGATATGGTTCATTAATTCGTCAATCTCTATTTCTTCATTGTCGATGTAAGCTAATGTTCCGTCAATAACTTCTGTTAAGTTATGAGGCGCCATATTGGTAGCCATACCTACTGCAATTCCTGATGCTCCATTTATTAATAGATTTGGAACACGTGTTGGCATTACAGTTGGCTCATATAAAGTATCGTCAAAGTTCAATTTGAAATCAACAGTTTCTTTATCGATATCTGCCATAATGTCTTCCGACATTTTTTTCATTCTTGCCTCAGTATAACGCATTGCAGCAGGACTATCGCCATCAACTGAACCAAAGTTACCTTGACCATCAATTAATAAATAACGTAAACTCCATTCTTGAGCCATACGTACCATTGCATCATATACCGAAGTATCACCGTGTGGATGGTACTTACCTAAAACTTCTCCAACAATTCTTGCGGATTTCTTGTGAGCTCTATTAGAAAAAACTCCTAAATCATACATTCCATAAAGTACTCTTCTGTGTACTGGTTTCAAACCGTCACGTACATCTGGTAATGCTCTTGATACAATAACTGACATCGAATAATCGATGTAAGCTGACTTCATTTCGTCTTCAATGTTAATAGGAATTAACTTTTCTCCGTCAGACATATTTATAAATTTTTAAAATAAATTAATTTAGAATTCAAACGTGCAATATACATCTTTTTGGTATTTTTAAAAGCATTTTCAAACACTAATTTCAATGATTTATTAACAAATTTGACTGATAAAATGGTTAATAAATTACCAAATTGTTAGCATTATATTTAAATATTTTTTTGTCAATTTACTGACAAGTGTTTTACACGGAATGATATTTGTAATAATTCAAGTAATTCACTAAATTTACCTCAATAATACAATTATAAATATGGATGATAATTTTTCTCCAAGAGTTAAAGATGTTATTACCTACAGTAAGGAAGAAGCATTACGTTTAGGCCATGATTTTATTGGCACTGAACACCTTATGCTTGGGATTTTGAGAGATGGAAACGGAAAGGCAATCAATATTTTGAATAATCTTTCTGTTGATTTAGACCATTTACGACGTAAAGTTGAAGTTTTAAGTCCGCCAAATCCTAACGCAGAAACTAGCATCGAAAAGAAAAACTTACACTTAACAAGACAAGCAGAACGTGCTTTAAAGACGACTTTTCTTGAAGCTAAAGTTTTTCAAAGCACCTCAATTAGCACGGCACATTTATTGTTGTGTATATTGAGAAACGAAAATGATCCCACAACAAAGCTATTAAATAAGATGAAAATCGATTATGAAATAGCTAAAGAACAATATTTAGATATGACACCAAAAGACGAAGATTTTTTAGAAAATTTACCAAGAAACGAATCGTTCAATGAAGATTCAGGTCAAGATGACAGCATGAAAGGTGATAGTTTTAACACGCCTGCCAACAAATCTAACAAGAAATCTAAAACTCCTGTTTTGGATAACTTTGGTCGTGATTTGACAGAAATGGCAGAAGAAGGAAAACTGGATCCAGTTGTAGGTCGTGAAAAAGAAATTGAAAGAGTTTCTCAAATTTTAAGCCGTAGAAAGAAAAACAATCCTTTATTAATAGGTGAACCTGGAGTTGGTAAATCAGCTATTGCTGAAGGTTTGGCCTTAAGAATTATCCAAAAGAAAGTTTCAAGAATTCTTTTTAATAAGAGGGTTGTAACTTTAGATTTAGCGAGTTTAGTTGCTGGAACAAAATACAGAGGACAATTTGAAGAGCGAATGAAAGCTGTAATGAATGAGTTAGAGAAAAACGACGATATTATTCTATTCATTGACGAAATTCACACTATTGTTGGCGCTGGTGGAGCAACTGGTTCGCTTGATGCTTCTAACATGTTCAAACCTGCTCTTGCAAGAGGTGAGATACAATGTATTGGTGCTACAACACTTGATGAATACAGACAATATATTGAAAAAGATGGTGCTTTAGAAAGACGTTTCCAAAAAGTAATTGTGGAACCAACTTCTGTTGTAGAAACGATTACTATTTTAAATAATATTAAAAACAAATACGAAGATCATCACAATGTAACTTATACTGATGAAGCTATCGAAGCATGTGTAAAACTTACAGATAGATACATGTCGGAGCGTTTTTTACCAGACAAAGCAATTGATGCTTTAGACGAAGCGGGTTCAAGAGTTCACATAACCAATATTGATGTTCCAAAACAAATTTTGGATTTAGAACGTCAGTTAGAAGAAGTTCGTGAACTTAAAAATTCGGTTGTAAAAAGACAGAAATATGAAGAAGCAGCCAAACTTCGTGATGATGAAAAGAAACTAGAAAAAGAACTTGCTATTGCTCAAGAGCAATGGGAAGAAGATTCTAAAAACAATCGAATCCAAGTTACAGAAGATAACGTTGCCGATGTTGTTTCAATGATGACAGGAATTCCTGTAAATAGAATTGCTCAGACTGAAAGTAATAAATTAGCTAATTTACCTGAACTACTTCAAGGTAAGGTAATTGGACAAAACGAAGCCGTGCTAAAAATTGCTCGTTCAATTCAAAGAAATCGTGCCGGATTGAAAGATCCAAATCGTCCTATTGGTTCGTTTATTTTCTTAGGTTCAACTGGAGTTGGAAAAACCCAATTAGCAAAAGTTTTAGCAAAAGAACTATTCGATTCAGAAGATGCGTTGATTCGTATTGATATGAGTGAATACATGGAAAAATTTGCTATCTCTCGTTTAATTGGTGCGCCTCCAGGTTATGTTGGCTATGAAGAAGGAGGACAATTAACTGAAAAAGTTAGAAGAAAACCATATTGTGTTGTATTACTTGATGAAATTGAAAAAGCACATCCAGATGTTTTCAATATGATGTTACAAGTTCTTGATGATGGTTATTTAACCGATAGTTTAGGAAGAAAAATTGATTTTAAAAACACCATTATAATCATGACTTCTAACGTTGGTGCACGTCAACTGAAAGATTTTGGTCAAGGTGTTGGATTTGGAACTGCTGCCAAAGTAGCTCAAGCCGATGACCATTCTAAAGGAATTATCGAAAATGCCTTGAAGAAAACTTTTGCACCTGAATTCCTAAACAGAATTGATGATGTAATTGTATTCAACTCATTAGAAAAACATGATATCGATAAAATCATCGAAATCGAATTGAAAAAATTATATGCACGTGTAGCTGATTTAGGATATACTCTAAATTTATCTGATAAAGCAAAAGCTTACATCGCAGAAAAAGGATTTGATAAACAATTTGGCGCAAGACCATTAAAAAGAGCTATTCAAAAGTATGTTGAAGATACGCTTGCTGAAGAAATTATCACTTCTAAAATCAATTCTGGTGACGAAATTTTTATGGATATCGAAGATGGCGCTGACGAATTGAATGTAAGAGTTCAAAAGAAAGAAGAGCCAACAAGTTAAAAAATAATTATTTATCTTTAAACCATTAAGAATATTAAGGAAATTAAGTTATAATTGCTTAATGAAACTTAATCTCTTAATGGTTTATTTATTTTAAATCAAATGCAACAAAACAAAATCATACTAGGTTCAGAAGAATGGTGTTCCTTTCCCGAACTTGGAATTCCAGCAATTAAAGCACGTGTAGATTCAGGTGCAAAAACATCTGCATTACACGCCATAAACATTGCACCTTTTGTAAAAGAAGGAATCAATTGGGTGAAATTTGACATCAACCCTATTCAAAACAATCTCAAAACCGTTATTCATTGCGAGGCATTGTTAATTGACAAACGAATTGTTAAAAGTTCGAGTGGTTTTCGTGAACAACGTTATGTAATTCAAACCGAAATCAAAATCGGAAATGACTCTTGGAAAATCGAAATGACGCTTACTAATCGAGATTCAATGGGATTCCGAATGTTACTGGGTCGTGAAGCCATGAGCGGAAGAATTCTAGTTGATCCCGAACAAAAATATCTTTTAGGTCAAACCACTATAGAAAACTTAAAAGATTTATATGTCAATGCAATTCCAAATAAAACAGGTTTACGTATTGGTTTATTAGCTAGTAATCCTGAGTTATATAGCAACAGACGAATTATGGAAGCCGGCGAAATGCGAGGTCATGAAATGCATTTTCTAAACATTAAAGAATGTTATATGAAACTCGATGCCGATACGCCAGAAATTCATTATCGAGGCGGAAAAGTTTTAGATAATTTTGATGCTGTAATTCCTAGAATTAGACCAAGTATAACTTTTTATGGTTGTGCTTTGACTCGACAATTTGAAGCCATGAAAGTCTATTGTTTGAATTCAGCTGCAGCAATAACACAATCACGTGACAAACTATTTTCGTTACAATTATTGCTTAGAAATGGTGTCGATATTCCAACTACAGGATTTGCTAACTCACCTTTAGACACCGACGATTTGATAAAAATGGTTGGTGGTTCACCATTAATTGTAAAATTATTAGAAGGAACTCAAGGAAAAGGTGTCGTTTTAGCTGAAACTAAAAAAGCAGCTGAATCCGTAATTAACGCTTTCAAAAGTTTGAATGCTAATATTTTAGTGCAAGAATTTATAAAAGAAGCAAACGGAAAAGATTTACGATTATTTGTAGTTGATGGAAAAGTAGTGGCTTCTATTCAACGTGAAGCTGCGCCAGGCGAGTTTCGTGCCAACATTCACATGGGCGGAACAGCATCTATTGTTAAACCTACAGCCGATGAAAAAAGAATTGCAATAAAAGCAGCAAAAGCAATGGACTTAAGAGTTGCAGGAGTTGACATCATTCGTTCTTCAAAAGGACCGCTTTTATTGGAAGTAAATTCATCGCCAGGATTAGAAGGAATTGAAGGTGCAACCAATAAAGACATTGCAGGTGAAATGATTAAAGCGATTGAAAGCAATATTAAGAAGAAGTGATTAGTAAATAGTGAAAAATAAATAGCTTATGAATCCTTATTTAGATATTACTATACGAAGTGTTTCTGTTTATTTTTTTATGATTATTGCGCTCCGAATTTTTGGAAAAAAACAATTATCTCAATTAAATACAGCAGATGTAATCTTGATTTTACTGATTAGTAATTCGGTTCAAAATGCTATGGTTGGAAATAACACATCACTTTATGGTGGAATTGTAGCAGCATTAGCTCTTTTTGCAATAAATTATATTTTCAAAAAAGTGATGTCAAAATCCAAATTCATAAAAAATTTAGTTCAAGATACTCCTGAAATTCTTATTCACAATGGAAAAATCGAATTCAAAACCATTGGAAGATTAGGAATAACCGATGACGAACTAAAAGAAGCCATGCGCGAACACGGTGTGGAATTTTATAAAGATGTAAAATTAGCCATGTTTGAAATTGACGGAAGCATCAGCATTATTTCTGGTGACAACCATTTGAAACAAACCCATCACAAAAGAAAAATTCATAAAACATTAGGGAATTTAAACAATTAGTTATGACAAAAAACAGACTTGAAGCCTTCAGTGACGGTGTTTTAGCTATTATAATAACTATCATGGTTTTGGAATTTAAAGTCCCAAATGATACTACATTTGAATCCGTGCTAAAATTATCTCATAAATTTTTGAGTTACATTTTGAGTTTTATATATGTTGGAATTTATTGGAACAACCACCATCATATGCTTCATACAGTCAAACATGTTAATGGAAAAATTCTTTGGGCAAATTTACATTTACTGTTTTGGTTATCCTTAATTCCCTTTACAACTGCTTGGATTGGTGAACACCACTTTGCCTCTTTCCCAATGATGCTTTATGGAATTGTATTGTTAATGAACGCTATGGCCTATTTTATTTTACAATATACTATAATTGCAAACCATGGAAAAGACTCCATTTTATCGAAAGCTTTAGGTAAAGATTTTAAAGGAAAAGTTTCCGTAGTTTTGTACATAATCGCTGTAATTTTAACCAAATATTACACTTTAATCTCAGGAATTTTATACATTATCGTTGCCATAATGTGGTTAATTCCAGACAAAAGAATTGAAAAGATTCTAGAAGAAGAAAAATAAAAACATGAAAACATGAACATCATATCACAAATTATAGTCGGATTTATTGCTTTTATTCACATATACATTCTTTGGTTAGAAATGTTTGCATGGACCACTCGAGCCAAAAAAGTATTCAAAACAATACCCGAAGATCAATTTGAAAAAACCAAAGTCATGGCTGCCAATCAAGGTTTATACAACGGATTTCTCGCTGCAGGATTGATTTGGTCACTCTTTATTTCGGATTCAATTTGGAGTAAAAATGTAGCGTTATTTTTTCTAATTTGCGTTTTAGTTGCTGGAATTTATGGTGCCATGACTGCATCTAAACGAATTTTGTTCGTTCAAGCTGTTCCTGCTATTTTAGGGATTTTGAGTTTGGTGTTATAAATTAATCCTCCAAATCAATCAAAAAAGTATTCAAAAACGCAACTGATTTTTCAATATCATAATGTAGAATTCTATCTTCTTTTACAAATGGAACTTCTTCACGATACGATTTTAAAAACATTTCAATAAACGTACTTGATTGTAAAGGTCTTCTAAATTCAATTGCTTGAGAAGCATTCATCAATTCAATAGCCAAAATACGCTCTAAATTCTCCATGATTTTCAAGCATTTAGTTGCAGCATTTGCTCCCATCGAAACGTGATCTTCTTGTCCGTTACTAGATACAATACTGTCAATACTCGCAGGTGTTGCCAATTGTTTGTTCTGACTAGCGATACTAGCTGCTGTATATTGTGGAATCATAAAACCAGAATTCAAACCAGGATTGTCAACTAAAAAAGCAGGCAAACCACGCAAACCAGATATCAATTGATACGTTCTTCTTTCAGAAATACTTCCTAATTCTGATAAAGCAATCGCTAAGAAATCTAAAGCCAAAGCTAAAGGTTGACCATGAAAATTTCCACCTGAAATAATCACATCTTCACCCACAAAAATATTTGGATTATCAGTAACCGAATTGATTTCAGTCTTAAAAACTTTCTTTACATAATCAATTGTATCTTTTGAAGCACCATGTACTTGAGGAATACATCTAAACGAATATGGATCTTGAACGTGTTGTTTTTCTTGAGCAATAATTTGACTGTCTTCCAACAATTCTGTCATACGTTTAGCAGTCACAATTTGTCCTTTATGCGGACGAACATAATGTATCAATTCATTAAAAGGCTCGATTCTTCCATCAAATCCTTCCAATGAAATTGCCGAAATCACATCAGCCAAATACGAAAACTTCATCGCTTTTAGCAAAATATAACTTCCATACGAACTCATAAATTGTGTTCCATTTAGCAAAGCCAAACCTTCTTTAGATTGCAAAACGATTGGATTCCAACCCATTTTATCCAAAACCTTTTTTGCTGGTTGACGAAATCCTTCATAATTCACTTCGCCTTCACCTAACAATGGCAATGACAAATGAGCCAAAGGAGCCAAATCGCCACTTGCACCAAGCGAACCTTGTGTATAAATTACAGGCAAAATATCATTGTTATAGAAATCAACTAAACGCTCAACCGTTTGTAATTGAACACCAGAATTTCCATAACTCAAACTCTGAATTTTAAGCAACAACATGATTTTTACAATCTCTTGCGGCACTTCATCTCCAGTTCCACAAGCATGTGACTTCACTAAGTTTTCTTGAAGTTGCGATAAGTTTTCATCAGATATAATCACATTACATAACGAGCCAAAACCAGTATTGATTCCGTAAATCGGTTTGTCGTGCGAAGCCATTTTTTTATCCAAATACTCACGGCATTTTTGAATATTGATTTTAGCTTCTTCAGATAAGGCAATTGGTTTGTGTTGCGATATAATGTCTTGCAAAGTCTCTAATTGCAACACTTCCGAACTGATGTAATGCGAATGCTCCATTTTTGAATGTAATTTGAGCTCAAAATTCAGCAAACAATTGTTAAAATACAACTATTTTAACTTCTATTTTATTATCAAATCAATAATTTTTAGCTTTTATAACGATTCAAATAATTTATTTCAAATACGATAACGATGTAAAATTGTGATATTCATAAAAATACAAGCAACATTTTTTTGATTAACAAAAAATACTACTTTTGAAATGTATGATGAACAATAAAAATAGAAGCACTTCACTTTTCACAACCACTACTTCGGTTGCGACTTTCGTTGGCTCAACATCTACAACAACTACAACCCCATTTGGGGTATAATTTTCACATATAATAATGATTCATGTACTTTCGTTTGAAAGAAGGAAAATCATGGATAAATCACAAAAAACAAATATCAAATCCCAAATAACAAATTCTAAAACTAAATAATTGGAATTTGGACACGAGCGTCAGCGAACTGGCGTAGCAATTTAAAATATTGGAATTTAAAACTATGATAACACTAAAATTCGGCGGTACTTCTGTAGCAAATGCCCAAAACATAAAACTCGTAATCGAAATTGTCAATCAAAAAGCCAAGGAAAATAAACTTGCTGTAGTGGTTTCTGCATTAAGTGGCGTTACTGACATGCTTATCAATGCTTCCAAAAAAGCTGCAATAAAAGATGAATCGTATAAAAATGCAATAGACGAAATAAAACAAAAACACTTTGATGCTATTGGCGATTTGGTTGATAATACTAATCAAAATCAATTGCTAATCAAGATAAATAGTCAAATTAATCAACTGCAAACCTTGCTTGATGGCTGTTTTCTTCTGGGCGAATTATCTCCAAGAACTGCTGATGCTATTGCAAGTTTTGGTGAACTTTTGTCATCTCAAATTATTGCTACTGCTTTGCAGCAAACGATTCCGAATAGTAATTTTAAAGACAGTCGTGAGCTAATCAAAACCAATTCTAACTTCGGAAAAGCATCGGTTGATTTTGAATTAACAAATAAATTAATTGCCGATTATTTTGGTTCCAATAAATCGCAAGTCGCTCTTTTACCAGGTTTTATTGCTTCTGATGAACTTGAAAACACAACTACTCTAGGTCGAGGTGGTTCTGATTACACAGCTGCCATAATTGCGAATGGAACAAAATCAAACGCTTTGGAAATTTGGACCGATGTGAATGGAATGTTTACAGCAAATCCTAAAATCGTAAAACAAGCGCAACCTATTGAGTCGATTTCTTATCAAGAAGCTATGGAATTATCGCATTTTGGTGCGAAAGTATTATATCCACCAACAATTCAACCTGTTTTAAATTCGCAGATTCCAATTTGGATTAAAAATACTTTTGAACCTCAAGCTTTTGGAACTTATATTTCAAATGAAAATCAAGCTTCCAACAACCCAATAAAAGGAATTTCGCATATTGATAAAATTGCTTTATTAACTTTGGAAGGTTCAGGAATGATTGGTGTTGCAGGTTCTTCTAAACGCTTATTTTCTGTGCTTTCGCAAAATAACATCAACGTAATTTTTATCACACAAGCATCTTCAGAACATTCAATTTGTATCGGAATTCAAAATCAAGATGCCGATTTGGCAAAAAAAGCAATTGAAACAGAATTCCAAATAGAAATTAGTCAAAATAAAATTGATCCTTGTATCGTTGAAAAAGACTTGTGCATTGTAGCTTTAGTTGGTGAAAACATGAAGAATCATCAAGGTTTGAGTGGTAAAATGTTCAGCACTTTAGGAAAAAATAACGTAAATATTAGAGCTATTGCCCAAGGTGCTTCTGAAAGAAATATATCGGTAGTAATCAACGAAAAAGATGTCAAAAAAGCTTTGAATACATTACACGAACGTTTCTTTGAAGACAATACCAAACAGTTGAATTTGTTCGTAATGGGAGTTGGAAATGTTGGAGAAAAATTTATTGACCAAATCAACCAACAAAAGAAATTCTTAAAAGAAAATCTAAAGATAAATGTTCGAGTAATTGCACTTTCTAATTCTCGTAAAATGATTTTCGACGAAGATGGAATGAATTTAAAAGATTGGAAATCACTTATAGAAAACGGAGAAAATGCAAACGTTTCCGAATTTATTGCAAAGGCAAAAAGTTTGAATTTACGCAACAGTATTTTTGTTGATATTACTGCCAATCATGACATTGCTTCGATTTATGACCAATTTTTAAAACAAAATATTGCGGTCGTTACTTGTAACAAAATTGCATGTTCTTCTAAATTTGATAATTACAAATACTTAAAATCTTTATCAAGAAAATACAACGCTCCTTTCCTATTTGAAACCAATGTTGGTGCAGGCTTACCAATTATTGACACACTTAAACATTTGATTGCTTCAGGTGATAAAGTCAATAGAATCAATGCAGTCTTATCAGGAAGTTTGAATTTTATTTTTAATAATTTTAGTGATTCCTATAACTTCCATGATGTTGTAAAAGAAGCTGGAGTACAAGGTTTCACTGAGCCAGACCCAAAAATAGATTTAAGTGGTGTTGATGTGGCTAGAAAAATTTTAATTCTAATTCGCGAAAGCGGTTACGAAATGGAAATGGAACATATAGAAAACAATTGTTTCTTACCTCAAGAATGTATGGAAACCAACAATAATGAAGATTTCTTCAAATCGCTAACCAAACATTCAAGTCATTTTGAAAACCTTTTAGCCGAAGCAAAATCGAAAGATTCTCGATTAAAATTCGTAGCTTCGTTTGATAACGGAAAAGCAAGCGTTGGTTTACAATTTATTCCGAAAGAAAGTCCGTTTTACAATTTGGAAGGAAAAGACAATATCGTCGAATTTTACACTGATAGATACATCGACCAACCATTAATCATAAAAGGTGCTGGTGCAGGTGCAGCCGTTACCGCATCAGGAATTTTTGCCGATGTGATTCGAATTGGAAATGTATAATAAGCCACAAAGTCACTAAGACTCAAAGAATTTTCTTTTTAGCAATAAGAATTTAAAAATAACTTTGCGCCTTAGCGTCTTTGCGGCAAAAATAGCGTCTTAAAAATATGAACGAAATAAAAATATTCTGTCCGGCAACAATCGCCAATCTTAATTGTGGATTCGACGTTTTAGGTCTTTGCCTAGAAGGAATTGGTGACGAAATGATTATCAGAAAATCAGCTGAAAAAGGCATAAGAATTACCAAAATAACTGGTGCAGATTTACCGACAGAAACCGAAAAAAATGTAGCTGGTGTTGCAGCTTTGGCTATTATAAAAAACTTAGAAATTGATTTTGGTTTCGAAATAGAAATCCATAAAAAAATCAAAGCTGGAAGTGGTATTGGAAGTTCTTCTGCAAGTGCTGCTGGAGCTGTTTTTGGAATTAATGAATTGCTTGGCAAACCTTTTTCAAAACACGAATTGGTAGATTTTGCCATGAAAGGCGAAGCAATTGCAAGTGGTTGTGAACATGCAGACAACGTTGCTCCTTGCCTACTCGGTGGTTTTACTTTAGTTCGAGGTTACAATCCATTGGATGTGATTCGAATTGAAAGTCCGAGCGAACTTTACGCAGTTGTTTTGCATCCGCATATTGAGGTAAAAACAGCTGATGCTCGTGCCGTATTACAACCCATGATTCCACTAAAAGATGCTATTACACAGACAGGAAATCTCGGTGGATTAATTGCTGGTTTATACACTTCTGATTATGATTTAATTGGTCGTTCGCTAAAAGATGTAATCATCGAACCTTTGCGCAAACATTTAATTCCTAATTTTGATGAAGTGAAAAATGCTGCTTTGCTAAATGACGCTTTAGGATCAGGAATTTCTGGTGCTGGACCTTCGATTTTCGCACTTTGCAAGGGTCAAGAAAAAGCTGAAAAAGTAGCTTTTGCCATGAGTGAAAGTTATCAAAATACAGGAATTTTATTCGATATGCACATTTCAAAAATTAATCCAAATGGTGTTGATATAATTACTAATTAAAAATTACGAATTACGAATTAAAAAAAACCGTGGAAATCCGTGTATGCGAAGCATCCGTTTCATCCGCGTTCCAAAAAAAATGAAATATTACAGTTTAAACAATAAAGCAATCAAAGTTTCTTTTCAAGAAGCAGTAATCCAAGGACTTGCACCTGACAAAGGTTTGTATTTTCCTGAAACAATTAGTCAATTACCACAATCTTTTTTTGAAGATATTGAAAACCTATCTAAAGAAGAAATTGCATTCAAAGCCATACAACAATTTGTAGGCGAAGAAATTCCTGAAGCTGAGTTAAAACAAATCATTGACGAAACTTTGTCCTTTGATTTTCCTTTGGTTCAAGTAGAAAACAATATCTATTCATTAGAATTATTTCACGGACCAACAATGGCTTTTAAAGATGTTGGAGCTCGATTTATGTCGAGATGTTTGGCTTATTTTAATCGTGATAAAGATCAGAAAAATACCGTTTTAGTAGCAACTTCTGGAGATACTGGTGGCGCTGTTGCAAGCGGATTTCTTGGTGTAAAAGGCGTTGAAGTGGTGATTCTTTATCCGTCAGGAAAAGTTAGTGATATTCAAGAACGACAATTGACTACTTTGGGACAAAACATCACTGCTCTTGAAGTTGATGGCGTTTTTGACGATTGCCAAGATATGGTCAAAAAAGCGTTTTTAGATTCCGATTTGAATTACAAAAACCTTACGTCAGCAAATTCTATAAACATTGCTCGTTGGTTGCCACAAATGTTTTATTTCATCTTTGCTTATAAAGAATTGAAAAAACAGAACAAACCCTTAATAGTATCTTGTCCAAGTGGAAATTTCGGAAATATTTGCGCTGGAATTATGGCTAAAAAATTAGGTTTGCCACTAACCCATTTTGTAGCTTCAACGAATGCCAATGATACGATTCCAAGATTTTTAGAAAATGGAATTTACGACGCAAAGCCTTCTATTGCAACAATTTCAAATGCTATGGATGTTGGAAATCCTAGTAACTTCGTTCGAATTCAAGAAATGTATAACAATGATTTATCTGAATTTGGAAAGGATTTTTCTTCTTACACTTATACTGATGAAGAAACCAAATTTGCTATGAAAAACATTTATATCAATTCAGGATACATTGCCGAACCTCATGGTGCGGTTGGTTATTTGGGTTTGAAAAAGGAATTAGAAAAACAACCAAACTCAATTGGTTTCTTCCTTGAAACAGCACATCCTATCAAGTTTTTGGATGTTGTTGAACCTGTTTTGAATGTGAAATTAGAAATTCCGAAGCAGATTGAAAGTGTTTTAGGAAAAGAAAAAGTTAGTATTAAAATTAAATCGTTTGATGATTTAAAAGATTTTTTAAACCATAAATAGTTATGAATATTCAATTAGAAAATAATAATTTTTCAATTTCAATAAATACTAAAGGTGCTGAATTAAATTCATTTAAAAATCAATTAGTTAACAAAGAATATATTTGGGAAGGAAATCCGGAATTTTGGGGTAAACATTCACCTATTTTATTTCCTATTGTAGGTGGATTAAAAAACGATTCTTATTATTATAATGACAAAAAGTATAATTTATCAAGACATGGTTTTGCAAGAGATTTTGAATTTGAAATCATAGAAAAAACCGATTTAAGTGTAACTTTTTCTTTAAAAGAAAATGATGAAACATTACAGAAATATCCATTTCAATTTGAGTTGCAAATTAAATATGTGTTAACTGAAAATAAGTTAGTCATCATTTATCAAATTAAAAACAACTCTAAGGCAGAAATGCCTTTTAATATTGGAGCACATCCGGCATTTGCTCTACCAAAAAACTTTACTAACTATAGTTTAGAATTTGAAAAACAAGAAGAATTAATAACTCATGAATTGGAAAACAATTTATTTTCTGGTGCTACTCGTACAATTGCACTTGAGAAAGCCAATTTGCCGTTAAATTATTCTCTTTTTGAAAAAGATGCTTTAGTTTTTAAAACATTAGAATCAAAATCAGTTAAAATTTTGGAAAATGGAAATCCGTTTTTGAAGGTAAATTATGAAGATTTTAGCAGTTTAGGAATTTGGACTGTCAAAAATGCACCATTTATTTGCATTGAGCCATGGATAGGCTTTGCAGATGAAGCTTCTAGTAATGGAAATTTATTCGATAAAAAAAACATACAAATTTTGGAAGAAAATTCAAGTTTTGAAGCCTCGTTTTCTATTGAAATTTTATAATTTTTAGAATGGTATTTAAACAACTTATTTAGGTAATTGTGTAAAAGTTTATTCAAATTAAATGAAGAATTTTGCATAAACCTGAACTTATGAAATCTAAAATTCTTCTTTTAACAATAATTTCAATTGTAACTTTAATTTCTTGCAAACAAAACAGAACTTCGGTACATCAAACAAAAGAGATTGTTAGAAAACAACCCAAAGTAGTTTCTTATACAATGGAAAACACTAAAATGTGGTTGAAACTAAATGCAACTGACAGCTCAAAAATAGAAATTGTAACAGCTATAAATCGAACGGACAGAGCCAATTTATCTAAACTGGATTCCCTTGTGATTCCAAGTGATTTTGATGGTGATGTGGTTTATTATTTACCATTTCCATTGCAAGTTGATTATTTGAAAGACGTTGCTAAAGTTTTACTTTTTTCTTATCCAACACAAACATTTGGTGCCTATGAAAACGGAGTCCTAACCTATTCTGGACCAACCAATATGGGTAGAAAAAAAGACAAAACACCTTTAGGATTGTTTTATACCAATTGGAAAGCTGAAAAAACAACAAGTACTTTTGATGATGAATGGGAATTAAAATGGAATTTCAATATCGAAAATAAACTAGGTGTTGGTTTTCATGAATACAGTTTACCGGGATTACCTGTTTCACATTCTTGTTTGCGATTGTTAGAAAAAGATGCCAAATTCCTTTATGAATGGGCAGATCAATGGATTTTGGATGATAAAGAAGAACTTAAAGTTAAAGGAACTCCAGTTATTGTATTTGGAAAATATACATATGATGAACCAAAACCTTGGTTACAACTAATTAAAAATCCTAAAGCATTAGATTTATCCCAAGCACAAATTGAAAATGAAATAGCACCATTTTTAAAAGAAATTTTAGAACAGCAAAAAATTAGAGAAGATTTTACAGAAGCCACTACAAAATAAATTAATTTTCTAAACTCAGAAACGCCTTTCCCAAATATCCAATAATATCACTAGCAATAAACGCTTGATAACTTACTTCTGGTGCGGCAATATCGGAAGTTAATCCGTGAAGGTATACACCTAAAATTGCTGCGTTTTTTTGTTCATAAATTTGAGCTAGCAAACTCGTTATAATTCCAGATAAAACATCACCGCTTCCAGCTGTTGCTAAAGCTTGATTTCCAGTAGTGTTTTGGTAAATTTCTGAATGGTAAATTACTAAAGTTGGCGCGCCTTTTACAATAACTACCAAATCATGTTCCAAAGAAAACTGGGTGACTTTTTCCAACTTTTCTTCTTCAGATTGCCATGTTCCAATTAATCTTTCGAGTTCTTTTTTATGTGGTGTTAAAATGGTTTTTGATGGTAAATGTGATAAACAGTTTTTATTTTTTGCTAAAATATTCAATCCATCGGCGTCAATGACTAAATTAGTTTTGTTCTGGAGTAAAAAATGGTGAAATGCCTTTTCGGTAAGCACATCTTGTCCTATTCCCATACCTATTCCAATGGCATCTGGTTCAATATCGTACTTGATATTTGAAAGTATCTTTTCATTTTCATCGGTCAAAACCATCGCTTCTGGAAAGGCGATTTGAACAATTTCATAACCACATTTTGGAACAAACGCTGTAACCAAACCACAACCCGATTTTAAAGCGGCTTTACTCGACAAACACACCGAACCCATTTTGCCATAACTGCCACCAATCAAAAGCGCATGACCTTGAATTCCTTTGTGAGTGTCGTTTGCAATTGGTTTATAAATGTCTAAAATAAAAGCTTTGCTTACTTTAATCATGCTATCTATTCTTTACATAAAGTTACTCAAAAAATTGACTTATTCCTAATGGAAACCATCATTTATTTTATTAAATTAGCCTTGATAAAAACTTTATAAATACTATGCTCAAAAACTTTTCAGCAATTCTATTACTGGGCTCCTTTGCTTTGACTAATGCTTTGGCACAAACGTCTTCTAAAACGGAATTAGCAGCGCCAATCTATTCCTTATATTATCCAACCAATCAATGGGAAATAAGCCCTGAAAACATTTCTTTTTTGGATAGCTACGTAATTAATAAGTTTAAAATAGAAAAAACTTCAAAACTTATGGTTTACCTTGAAGGACATACCGATGCTGTTGGAACTGAAATAAACAATCTTGAGCTTTCTAAAAAAAGAGTGCAAGCTGTAGCCGATTATCTTATTAGCAAAGGAATTACCACCGACCAAATACAAATAAGTTTTTTTGGTGAAACCAAACCAGAAACAAGAAAAATAGCTATTTCAAAAAAACGTAAAGATATAGATTACGCCAACAGAAGAGTTGTTATTAGAATTGAAAAAGTACTTCTATAAACACTTTTATCTTTGCAGAAAATTAAGTAAAAATACGTGGTTTTAGTAGTAGAATATTTATTAAATTAGCAGAATGTAAATTAGCGTTCGTAATACTAATGCAACCAATATTTGGTGTATTAGGATTACAACGTCAGACATATACATTAGTTGGCAGTAATTTTAAAACGAAATAATCATGAAAGATGAATTAAAATATATTTTAGGAATAATAAATGATTTGCAAAGATTTGCAGAAGCAAAACATGCTGGTTTAATAGTTTTAAATTCTGCGATTATAATTGGTGTTTTGTCATCATTTTCAAGTTTACACATATATGAAAAATATTCAGTAATAATATCATTAAGTTTATTAGGTATTTCAATTTTTGGGAGTCTAATTGCTCAATTTCCTGTTACTTCAAACATTCACAATACTTCTCAAAGTATAAATAATCCAAACATATATTACTTTGAACATCTTTCAAAAATTTCAATCAATGAATTTTTAAATGAATTCAAAACATCACATCCTTCTTTTATTGCTGATAATTCAGATCGAAATATAATTAATCAGATTCTAGTTAATGCAAAGATAACTTCAACAAAATTTTTTGTTTTTAAATATTGTGTTTATATCAGTACTGTAGGTATAGGTTTTCTAGGATTTTCAACTTTACTAAAAGTTTTATGGCACTTGTAGATGATTTAAAAGAGACAACAAATGATTTTTTTGAAGAAGAATATAATTGTACTAACACATCTATAATACCTTTAACGGACTATTCAAAACTAACTTTTGGAAACAGTGGTTTACTCTCTGATTTAACTTTTTTATTTATTGATATCAGAAAATCAAGCGAATTAGTTTCTAAATATGGTGTTGAACAAGCCGCTAGAATTTATCAAAGTTTTCATGATATAAATGTCCGAATTATTAACAATCGTGATGGTCAAGTTAGATCATTTGATGGAGATAGAATAATGGGTGTATTTTCTGGAGATAGAAAAAATAACAACGCAGTTGAAGCTGCAATGAATATTCGTTGGGCAATTGTTAATATCCTTAATACTCACTTACCTACAAATAGTCCAATTAATATTGGTATTGGAATTGATACAGGCGAAACATTAATAACAAAGGTTGGCCGTGGACATAATTCAAGTAACAATGATTTAGTCTGGATAGGTGAAGCTTGTAATTATGCTTCTCATATGTGCAATGAATCACAAAATAAAATTTATATCAGTCCAAATGTTTATAACTTACTTTTCGACTCTAACATAACTGCAAATGGTGTTAATATGTGGCAAAGTGTTTATATGACATTAAAAAATGGAACTCGAGTTAAATGTTATGAAACTACTTATTGGTGGGAGAGAATGTGAAAAAAACTTCTGCCAACACAGGTTTTATGCCATTGCTGCGCTTGGGCTTTTTTGGACGCTTGGTCACTTATCTTTTTTCTTTCAATCATGCTTTTTCTTTAAAAGTTTTCGGTATATTTGCTTTTGTCTGTGACAAAAACAGCAACAGACATAAAGCCTGGAAACGTTGGCAGTAATACTAAAAAAAATGACGCAAAGTATAGCTGAAAAAATATATTCGAAATTATATAAAAAAGATGTTGATAATACAATCAATATTTTTTTATGCGGAGCTGATACTGGCAAAACCGACTCGTTCAGAAATTTATTGAATAAAGAATTTAAAAAATACGCTAAATTTAATGTTGTTTATCCAGAATTTATCTTTGCTACACTATTAAATAAAAAAGATAGTAATTTATTGGAATTAGAGGATGAACTAGCCAGTTATGTAGATTTAATAATTGTACCACTCGAAGGTCAAGGGACTTTAGCAGAAATTGGAGCGTTTACCGTAAATAAAAAACTACTTCCAAAAATTATAGTAATTAATGACTTAAAATATAAGAATTCAAAAAGTTTTATAAATTTAGGCCCTTTAGATTTGGTTAAAAAGCATAACACTAATCACATTTTCTATTTTGAGAAAGGTAAAGAAAAAGATATTCTAAATGATATAGTAAAAGAAATTCTAACAAAGAGATTTAATAAAAGATATAGTTATGAATTAGAGAATATTTTTAATTTATCTCGCTATTTATTTTATATCATTTCTGTCTATCAACCGCTAACTAAAATTGAAATAATTGCAAGACTTAATGAATTAACAAACGAGATAAAAGATGAAAAAATAGCGTTGAAATTTATAGATGCGTCGATTCAAATTTTAGTTCAAAAAAATCGTGTTGAAAAGGATATAAACTTTGACTTTAAAGAAGTATATTCGCTATCAAATGAAGGTCATAAATATGTATATGAAGAGTTATTACCTAAATTACAGATTGTAAATGAATTTTCTGAAATTAGATTAAACATTCTTGGCAGAAAAATAAAAAAGAAAAAAAGAAATATGGATAAGGTATTTAAGCTTTTAGAATTAAAGTAACCATTTGTAGTGAGATGTTTCGTCTCGCTGGTATTAACTTACATTTTTACAATAAATTAAGCTGTCAAAAACGTTAGAGTTTTCAACATCTTACTTTATTTAAGTAAAAGCTAACCTTATCCATTAATTATAAAAATGAAGGAATTCGATAAATTAATTTTGGGTGTTGGATTAAGTCGTGATGTTATAGAAAACTATATTACATTCACAGACAAATTTTACAATACTTATTATTTACCAAAGAAAAGCGGCGGAAAAAGAGTTATTGACTGTCCTGGAAAAAATCTCAAAACTATTCAAAGATGGATATTAAAAAATTATCTTGACAAATTAGAAGTAAATAAAAGAGCAAATGGTTTTGTAAAAGAAAGAGGAATTAAACGTAATGCTCTTTTCCATTTAAATAAGAAATATATTTTAACAGTAGATATAAAAAATTTCTTTCCTTCAATTTCTCAAAAACAAGTTTTCGAGACTCTTAATGAGCATTATAAAGAAAAGGAATTTGCTATAAAAATTGCGAAATTATGTACTTTTCAAAGACGTTTACCACAGGGTGCGCCTACTTCACCAGTATTATCAAATTTGGTTTTTAAAAATATTGATGAAGAAATAATGAAATATTGTAATTCCGAATTAATTAATTACTCAAGATATGCTGATGACTTAACTTTCTCATCAGACAACAAAAATTCATTACAGTATTCATATAAATTTGTAAATGATTTGCTTTTTAAAAACGGCTTTAATTTAAATAAGAAAAAAACTCGTTATCTGTCTGGTAAAGGAAAAATGACAATTACTGGTGTAAATATTAATTCTGGTGTTCCAAAAGTAAGTTCAAAATTAAAAAGAAAAGTTAGAGCTGAATTACATCATTTTATAATCAAAGATCAAATTCCTAATCTTAATAAATTAGCAGGATATATTTCATTTATCAGTAGTATTGAAGAAAACTATTTAAAAAAAATAAATGAATATATTGAAAGTCTTTATAAAATAAAAAAAGAATTAAAGACAAAGAAAAGTTAAAGTACTACTGCCAACACAGGTTTTATGCTATTGCTGAGCTTGGGCTTTTTTGGACGCTTGGTCTCTTATTTTTTTCTTTCAATCATATTTTTTCTTTCAAAGTTTTCGTTATATTTGTTAACGCCAGTGTGTGAAAATCGCCACTGAACTCAAACGGCAACACGTTAGCTGTAAGCTTTGAGAAAATCATGCAAAAAAGAAAATTAATTGAATGGAAAAATACTTTTTACACAATGGAAAAGACCAAGATGGTCCTTTTAATATTGAAGAACTTAAAGCAAAAAATATTTCAAGAGAAACACCAATTTGGTATGAAGGACTCGAAGAATGGACAACTGCTGGAAAAATAGAAGAGTTAAAATCTATATTTTCTTCAACGCCACCAATATTTAAACAAACAATTTCAGAGCCACCTCCTATTCCTAAAATAGAAGGTATCCGAAGTGAAACGGAACTTCAACCTGAAAAAAGAAAAAGTAAAGTTTGGAAATATATTTTAATTTTAGTCATACTTGCAGTGGTCGTATTTTTTGTCACTAATCAATATTCAAATATAGGTAGTTCTTATTCAGGACAATCTTATGAAGAGAAAGTAATGACAGTTGAAGAAACAGAAAGATCGCAGCCAACGGCTTTTTTATCAGCTGAAGGAAATTACAATGAAAACTTTTGGGGAACAAAATTAAAAGTTCACGGAATAATTAAAAACAACGCAACAGTTGCAATATATAAAGATGCAGTTGTTAAAGTTACATATTATAGCAAAACTAAAACAGAATTAGGAAATAAGGAATATACAATCTATGAAACTTTTCCTCCACATTCTACAAAAAATTTCGAATTGAAAATTGAAAATTATAAAGATGTAAATTCAATTGGCTTGGAAGTTGTAAACGCAACTCCAAACTAAACAAAATCCCAAATGCAAGTAATCGATCACGAACCTCTATTTTGGTTTTTCCTGCAACACGAAAACCACTATTATCTGGATGTCAATTGTAGTTATTCGTTTGTGGGTTTTACTAGATTAATCCAACTAAATGATTTAGAGGTAAAAGCCTATTTAGAAAAAGAATTTGTTTTTATAAATGAATTGGCAAGCGAGATTCAATATGCTATGAAATCTACTTATGCTGACAGACACATCATGGGAGAAATTGGTGATTTAGTTCACAAAACCATCATGGACTACAACTCTAAAAAAGAGTAAATAAATTTCCATCCCAATCACGCCAATTCTACAAAAATCACTATTTTAGCGCCTCAAACATACAAACTAAAATAGGTAATGAAAAATACAGCTTTAACGCACATTCACGAAGGATTAGGAGCAAAAATGGTTCCGTTTGCAGGTTACAATATGCCTGTTTCATACGAAGGAGTAAACGCAGAACACGAAACCGTTAGAAATGGCGTTGGTGTTTTTGATGTGTCTCACATGGGTGAATTCCTAATTTCGGGTGAAAATGCTTTGGCTTTAATCCAAAAAGTTACGTCTAACGATGCTTCAACGCTTGAAAATGGTAAAGCACAATATTCGTGTTTACCAAACAATGATGGTGGAATTGTAGATGATTTAATTGTGTACAAAATCAAAGACGAACAATATTTATTAGTAGTAAACGCATCCAACATTGATAAAGATTGGGATTGGATTTCATCACACAATTCTGTTGGTGCCGAAATGAAAAACCTTTCTGACAATTATTCATTGCTTGCCATTCAAGGTCCAAAAGCCGTTGAAGCTATGCAAAGTTTGACTTCTGTAGATTTGTCTGCCATAAAATACTATCATTTTGAAGTTGCTGATTTTGCTGGAATTGAACACGTAATCATTTCTGCAACAGGTTATACTGGTTCTG
>JAAFHW010000024.1 GCA_013298525.1 Flavobacteriia bacterium | reverse complement strand
GCTTTGTATGATAAGTTTGAAGGTTTTGTAACTGATTTGGTAAAAATCGGCAAGAAAATGGACGAAGCAAAAGTGGAATATCAAGGAGCAATGAACAAACTTGTTGATGGGAAAGGAAACTTGATAACAAGTGTAGAAAAATTGAAAAAGATGGGAGCAAAAGCTAAAAAATCACTTCCAGAGAATATTATAAATAGAGCAAGTAGTTCTGACAATTCATTAACAGAATCTGAAATAAATTAAACCAAAAAAATTATGTTACGTAAAATTATTATTTATTTAGTATTATCACTCGCAATTTTTGCTACAGCTTATTTTTCATTTGTTTATTATGCCACGTATAGCGAAGGTGTTCGATCTGGTGAATTAATAAAATTCAGTAAAAAAGGTTATGTATTTAAAACTTGGGAGGGTGAAATAAGTCAGGGTATATCTGGCGCTCAAATATTCAAATTTTCTGTTATGGACAGTGAAGACAAAGTAATTGAACAAATGAAAAATTTGCAAGGCGAATATGTAAAAGTAACCTATATAGAACGATATAGAACTTTTCCTTGGTGGGGTGAAACTAATTATTACATCTCAGAAGTTGTAAAAGAAGATTCACCATTTAAAGTTAAATAGATGGAGGATATATTTAAAACTGTAAAATCTTCAAAAATTACAATTTCAGAATTGATGCTTCCGTCTCATACCAATTTCTCTGGTAAAATTCATGGTGGTTATATTTTATCTCTACTAGACCAAATTGCTTTTGCTTGTGCTAGTAAATATTCAGGAAATTATTGTGTAACAGCTTCTGTTGATACAGTTGATTTTTTAAATCCAATCGAGGTTGGCGAACTTGTCACCATGAAAGCATCTGTCAATTATGTTGGAAATAGTTCGATGATTGTTGGAATTCGTGTGGAATCAGAAAATATTCAAACCGGAAAAGTAAAACATTGTAATTCTTCTTATTTTACGATGGTTGCAAAAGATATTAATGGAAATAATGTAAAAGTTCCAAAGCTGATTTTATCAAATTTTGATGAAGTAAGACGTTTTTATTATTGTATTAAAATGATAGCAGTTAGAAAAGACAAACAAGAACACGAAGAGATTTTTGATTATAAATCAGAAGAAGCATTGTTGACATTGAAAAACTACAATGTAAAACTTGAATTAAATTAAGACTATTATTTAATAATTCATTTTTTTATCCACAATTTTATAAGTTAACTAAATAAAAATTAGGAATTTGTAATATTTTTTATATTTTTGGTTGCAACAAACTATACCTATGAAAAAATATTACGCATTAGCATTATTATTTACCGCATTAACTACAATAATCGTCTCATGTTCAAAATCTGACGATGAAGAATACATAGAAGTTTCACCAGTTAGAGTAGACTTGACTCAAGTTCCTTATGCAAAATTATCGGATTATCATTTTTTTGATGGTCCAATGAAAGATCAAAAACCAGCATTAGATGTTTTGATTTACGAACCTGCTTCTGCTCTTTTTACGGATTACGCTCACAAAAAAAGATTTGTTTGGATGCCAAAAGGAACAAAAGCTGTCTATGAAGGTGACGGAAAAGTTTTAAATCTACCTGTTGGTTCTGCACTTATCAAAAATTTTTATTACGATAATGTTCAAAATGTAACTCCAGTTGGTTCTACAAGAATCATTGAAACTAGAATTATGATTCGTAAAGCTACTGGATGGATATTCGCAGAATATGTTTGGAATGCAGCACAAACCGAAGCATATCTAGACATGGCTGGAAGTAATACAACAGTTGAATGGAAAGATGAAAACAACATTACTCGTGTTGTTGATAGCTACAGAATACCTTCCGATCAACAATGTATGACTTGTCATAAATCCAATGAACTACCAATTCCAATTGGAATTAAGCCTCAAAACTTAAATAATAATTTCACTTTTACAACAGGATTAAAAAATCAATTAGCTAAATGGATTGAAGTTGGTTATTTAGACAATAGCTTACCATCAACAATTACATCAACTGTAAATTATAATGACACTTCAAAATCTTTAGACTTGAGAGTTAGATCATACTTAGATATAAATTGTGCACACTGCCATCAAACCAATAGCCATTGTGATTACAGACCGATGCGTTTTGCATTCAGTGAAACAACAAATTTAGCTAACATGGGAGTATGTGTTGATACACAAGATATGGCAGATTTTCCACCTGCATTAGGCAAAATAGTTAATCCAAACAACATCAATCGCTCAATGTTGCATTATAGATTGAATACAGATAATGAAAGTTTCAGAATGCCCTTGCTTGGCAGAACAGAAATACATACTGAAGGAGTTGCATTAATAGAACAATGGATTAACTCTCTTTCACCTTGTCCATAATTAATTTTAAACAAAACTAAAACTCTAAATAAATGAAAAAAATTACTTTTATTTTAACCCTATGCCTTTTTTCAAGTTGGTCATTTGCTCAAGACACTTGTGCTTCGGCATTACCAATAACTGCAGGTTTACATGTAGTAGCAGCTGTAAATGGAACAGATATTCCTTCTCCAATTTGTGCTAGCAATGGTGTAGTAGCAGGTACAAATGGTAAAGGAGAATGGTATTCTTATACTCCAACACAAAATTACACAGTAACAATAACAACAGATATCACACAAAACACACCAAGAGTAGACACAAGATTACATGTCTACACTGGAACTTGTGGAAATTTAACATGTGCTGGAGGTGACGATGATTCTGGAGCAAGTTATTCTTCTATTGCGATTTTTAACGTTACTGCAGGAACTACTTATACAATTGCATTTGACAATAGATGGACCTCTAATGGTTTTACTTTTCAACTAATTGAAAACCCATTAGTTGTTCCTACTCCTCAAAGAATTACTTACACTACTCAAAATATAGCAACTATTAATAGTACTTACAATTTATGTGTAGTTGACATGAATGGTGACAGAAAAGATGACATTGCTGGTGTAAGTGCCAACAACCTTAGAATTCATTATCAAGGAACTGGTGGAACATTTACTAATACAGATTTTCCAATTACAGGAACAAGCAACATGCCATCATGGAGTTTGGCTGCAGGTGACTACAACAAAGACGGATATAACGATTTAATTTTAGGTGGAGGAAGTGCTGTTACTTTTTGGAAATCAAATAGTACTGGTACAGCTTATACAAACGAAACATTTTCACAATATGTTTTTTGTCAAAGAACCAACTTTGTTGATTTAAATAATGATGGAAATCTAGACGCTTTTTCTTGTCACGATGTTGATCCAAACGTATATTTCATGAATAATGGTCTAGGTGTATTAACATTTTATCAATCAGGTATAACTCCTGGTGCAACTACTATGGGAATACATCCAGAAGGTGGAAATTATGGTTCTATTTTTGTTGATTATGACAATGATGGAGATCAAGATTTGTTTATTGCAAAATGTCGTGGTGGTGCAGGAACTGCAAAGTTTAATGAATTACACAAAAATAACGGTAACGGAACATTTGCTGACGTATCTGTAGCTGCAAATCTATATGACCCAATTCAAACATGGTCTTCTGCTTGGGCTGATTATGATAATGACGGTGATTTAGACATTGTTGTTGGTGCAAGTTCAACAGCAGATGGAAATCATAAATACATGAGAAACAATGGTGATGCAACATTTACTGATATAACATCTGGATCTGGTTGGGATACCAATACAAGTACAAGCATTGAGCACGTAGCTCATGATTTTGACAATGACGGTTTTGTTGACGTTTTAGGTGGTGGAAACAAAATCATGTTCAATTTAGGTAACGGAACTTTTGCTCCTTCTAACTACAGCGGAATAGCAGTTGGAGGAATTGGAGACTTAAACGATGATGGTTTTCTAGATTTCTTAAACGGAAGCACAATTCGTTACGCTGTACCAAATACAAACAATTGGGTAAAAGTATCACTTCAAGGAATTGCTAGTAATAGCTATGGTATTGGAGCAAGAGTTGAAATCTATGGTGCATTTGGAAAACAAATTAGAGAAATTCATAGTGGTGACGGATTTAAATACATGAGTTCATTAAATGCTCATTTTGGTATTGGTGCTGCAACTGCAATTACACAAATTATAATCAGATGGCCATCTGGAACAGTTGACACAATTAACAATCCAACTATCAACACAAGAGTTAATGTGGTTGAAGGATCTACTTTAGCAGTTGGAACATTTGCAAACTCAGAATTTAGTGTTTATCCAAATCCTGCTAAAAATATATTAAACATTAAATCAAATGATTCTATCACAATGAAGAATGCTTCTGTATATGACTTAAATGGTAAACTAATATTATCAAGTTCAATAGTAAATGACAGCATTAATGTTGATTCTCTTTCAACTGGTTCTTATATCTTAATTTTAAAAGATAACAACGAAAAAGAATACACTCAAAAATTCTTAAAAGAATAGATATTATTTCATACTAAATCACTAAAACTTCTGTTATAAATAAAAATATAACAGAAGCTTTTTTTTGTATATTTCGAAAAAATTGAAAATCAATGAAAATCACTACTCGGTTTGCACTTCTATCTTTGATTATTCCAACAATGGTAGTTGCTCAAAAAAATATCGATCCTACTCCAGAAGATGTTGTTTTAGCTAAAAAAATTAGAACTACCTATGATAAAGACGATGTTGCTATCTTAGAAAGTACAGAAAACGTAACCTTCGATTTGAACAAAACGGAATCAAAAGTTATTGTTAATCATTCTATCAACGAGAAGTTAATGAATATTAATCATAGAGCTGCTATTCAGAAATATGAATTTTATGATAGCGAATCTAAAATTGAAACTTTCAATCTAAAATATCGAAATGACAAAAGCGTAGGAAGTTATGTTGTAGATGAATTTTACAAAGACAATGACCTTTTCTACAACGATGCACGTGTAAAACACATGGTGGTAAATTTTCCGGTACAAGGATACATTTACAACTATGAACTTGAAAAGAAATATGAAGATGTTAAGTATTTTACTTCTTTGTACTTCAATGACGAATTCCCTGTTTTAAAAAAACAAATTGTAGTTACAGTTCCTGAATGGTTAAATGCAGAATTAAAAGAATTTAATTTTGATGGGGCAAAAATCACTAAATCTCAAACTAAAGATTCTAAAAACAACACAATTTATACTTATACAATTAATGATGTTCCAGCATTATATAAAGAGGAAGATGCGCCAGGAAGAAGCTATTTGTATCCACATGTGTTAGTTATTGCCAAATCATACAAACTAAAAGGTAAAGATGTTGCTCTATTTGGTTCAACAGCCGATTTATACAAATGGTACAAGTCGTTGGTAGATTTAATGAAAGACGATACTTCCGTTTTAAAAAGCAAAGTAACAGAACTTACTGCATCAGCAAAAACCGATGAAGAGAAAATAAAAAACATTTATTATTGGGTACAAGATAACATCAGATACATCGCTTTTGAAGATGGAATTGCTGGTTTCAAGCCAGATGAATCTAATCATGTTTTTGAAAAACGTTATGGGGATTGCAAAGGAATGGCTAATCTTATCAAACAAATGCTAAAATTAGCAGGATTTGATGCTAGACTTACTTGGATTGGTACGAAACACATCGCTTATGATTACAAAACACCTTCATTAGCAGTTGACAATCACATGATTTGTACTCTATTTCACAAAGGCAAAAAGTATTTTTTAGATGGCACAGAAAAATTTAATTCCTTTGGTGAATATGCAGAACGTATTCAAAACAAAGAAGTAATGATTGAAGATGGTGACAAGTTTATTATTGATAAAGTTCCAACAGCTTCTCACGAAAGCAATAAAGAAATTTTTAAAGCCAATCTTTCTATAGAAAACGAAAAACTTCAAGGAACTTGTTCTAAAAGTTACTTAGGAGAAAGCCGTGCGCAATTCTTATACATTTACAGCACTTTCAAAAATGATAAAAAGAGCGAAACACTTGACAACTACTTATCAAAAAGCGAAAAAAACACTTTAGTAACGAACATCAAAACATCCGATTTAAAAAATCGTGATGCCAAACTTACTATCGATTATAATGTAAATGTTGCTAATAAAGTTTCAAGTTTTGATAACGAAATGTATGTCGATTTAGAATACATGAATGAGTTCAAAGGATTTGAATTAAAAGATAGAAAAACCGATTATCAATTTGATTTCAAGAAAAATTACGAATCAACGGTTTCATTAGCTATTCCAGCAGGTTATTCTGTAACCAAAATTCCAACAGATTTAGTTGTTAAAGAAGGTAATTTTGATATTGCACTTACTTTTCAAAAAACAGACAAAGAAATCATTTACAAAAAATCATTTATCTTTAAAAACGGAGAAATAAAAGCTTCTGAAATGACAAAATGGAATGATTTTATCAAAAATCTAATCGCCAATTATAACCAACAAATTACTTTCACAAAACAATAAAATTACTAATGAAAAAACTATTTCTTTACTTATTCCTAATAATAAGTAGTGCAACTTTTGCCCAAGACAAAGCCGAAATCAAAGAATTTTTCTGGGGAAAATCAGACAAATACAAAACTGCAACAACAATTCCTGAAAAATGGAAAAATGAATCGGCTGTAATTATTTATAAATATGAATATTACAATTACCATAAATTTGGAGCAAGTGTAACCTACACTTCTGCCATTAGAAAAAGAATTAAATTACAAGACCAAGCTGCAGTCACTGAGTTTTCTGAGTTTTCTTATAAAGACAAATTTTATTCTAACAAAGGAATGCGTTCTTTAGGAAGAGGAACCAATGTTGTAGGTATCAAAATTGTAAAATCTACTGGAAAAGAAATTGATGTTGATATTGAAAAAAATGCCAAAGAAGTTGACAAAGAAAAGAAAATAGCCATCGCAAATCTTGAGATTGGTGATATTATTGATTTTTATTATTATAGCGTTGAGCCTTTCAAATCTATCTATGAATTTGGTTTCGAACCAGAAGAATCTCCACTTGGTGATGTATATCCTACAATGGATATGAAACTGGCTTTCGATACAGAAAATGACTTTTTTGTAAATTTCAACACTTACAATGGAGCACCAGAATTAAAAGAAATTCCAACTAAAAATAGTGGTGAAAGAAAATACGAATTAAACGCTAAAGACATTGAAAAAAATGAATTTCCGCGTTGGTTTTTACCATTAGCTGAATTACCTTGTTATAAATTTCAAGTGTTTTTTGCACGTTCAGGAAAATTTGAAAAACGTGCTGATGCCTTTTTATCAAATTCTGAAAAAGTTATAAAGAAAACTGTTTCTAAAGAAGACATTTTTAATTACTACGACGAGAAATTTCGCCCAGACGGAAGTTTAGGTGTAATAAACGATTTCCTAAAAGGAAAAACTTTTGCTAGTGATGAGGAAAAAATTAGAGAAGTATATTACTACACTAGACATATGTTCTTCACGCAATTTATTGAAGCATTTATTATTAGTGATGCAACTAAATTCTATGCTTTAAGTGTTTATTCAAATCCTATCTTTTTTAGAACCGAAGAATCGTTTGTAAACTACTTCATGGAATTCCTTAAAAAGAACAACTATGATTATGATATTATAGTAGCTACACCAAAATACAATGGCTCAATAGATGACTTATTGATTCAGAAAAATGTAAATGTATTATTGAGAGTAAATACTAAAACACCAATGTATTTAGAATATTTCTCTCCATATACTAGTGCAGATCAATTCAATTACAATTTAGAAAACAGCAAAGCCTATGCGCTTCAAGTTGCTAAAGGAAAGAAAGTGGTAGATGCTGTAAACGTAAATTTACCTGCGAGTACAATGCAAGACAACGTTTCAAAAATTAACTCATTGGTAAGTATCTCAGATGATTTTTCTGGACTTAAAGTCAAAAAAGAATCTTCTTATTTCGGACATTTGAAAGAAAATGAACAAAGCGACAAATTTTACTACTTTGATTATGCTTTTGAAGACTATGCTAAATACGGAACGAAGTCGGTAATTGAATATGTAAAAAACAAAAAAGATAAAGAACGATATGGTAAAGAAATTGACGCTGTTGTAAATAAATTGAAAGAACAACAAAAAGAAGCGTTCAAAAAAGCTACAGCCGAAGAATATGATTTTGAAATAGACGACCACAAATTTACCATCAAAAGTACAGGTCGTTTCGGAAAAAAATCTCCATTAATTTATGAAGAGGATTTTGCAATTAAAAACAACCTTATCAAAAAAGCTGGTGAAAACTACCTAATCGAAATTGGAAAACTAATCACGTCTCAAGTAGAAATTGACAAAAAAGAAAAAGAACGTAAAAACAACGTTTACATGGTTTACCCACGTTCATTCGAAAACGAAATTACATTAGACATTCCTGCAGGTTACACCGTTGCCGGATTAGACAAACTAAACAAAAAAGTAGAAAACGAAACTGGCGGATTTGTAAGCTCAGCAACAGTTAGCGGCAACAAACTTACTATCAAAGCCGTTAAATATTACAAAAACTACTACGAACCAAACAGCAATTGGAACAAAATGATTCAGTTTTTAGATGCTGCTTATCAGTTCACACAAGAAAAAGTTTTATTAAAGAAAAACTAACAAAAATGCCGTTCAAACTAGAACGGCATTTTTTTATATTTTAACTTTCTCAAAAAGATTGAGCTTATCAATATGTAAAATTGTTTTGTTTTCATCTTCACTTCTAGTAAACATTGGTAAATATTTAGCACCATAAACCACTTCGTCAAACGTGTAAGAAGTTCGTTTTACAACCGTTGTACTATACATATCATCAAACAATTTGATAAAGACTATAACTTCACCAATCGTGTTCTTAATATCATCAGCTGTCAATTGATACAACGGACTATCCTCAGTTATTGGATGCACCAAAGTCCAACTTAACGTCAACGCATTTACCTTTTCTAATTCTAATTTCAATTGGTAAAACTTATTCACCATTTTGCCATTTTCCTCAACATGAAGACCAAGCGTTACTTTGGCTTCAGCTTCAGTTAAATTAGCATTTTTATATGGTGCCAATCTTAACATTAAAGCCGTAATATCTTGATATGGCGCAATGATAGCATTTTCAGAAAAAACAATGTGCGCTCTGGGTTGACTAAATCTTCCATAAAACAAACCAGTTGCAATTGCAAAATTCAACAATCCAAAAAGCGCTTCAACCGAAGCCACAAAGCTCGCCAAAAACCCACTAGGACTAATATGCCCATAACCAACTGTCGTATACGTTTGAATACTAAAGAAAAATGCCTGACCAAATTTATCTAAAGCCGAAACCGCACTAATACCTCTCAAATGCTCCACTCCTATCAGCACATAAATCGAAGCAAAAGCACAATTCACCAAAAAGTAAAAGGACAAAATAATAAAGAAAAACTTCCATCTCGGAATCGTCAACATCGTGTGGTACCAACTGATTCCTTCAAAAAAACCAATTCCTGTTTTTCTTACATTAGCATTACCCGATTTCGTCACAAAACGACCACCATAACTCGATGCGTTTGCTCCAAAACCAGAGTTTTTATCATCTTGAGCTTTGCTATTTATTTTCTTTTTAAAAGCCATTATCTTAAGTATTAGAAGCCAATCCAGCTATACGTTACAAGCATTATCTAAAAAAGCACATTTTTGTAAGTTGTAAAAAGAGCTTCTCAGGTCGCTTTTTTACAAGAACAAAAATAGCACTTTTTTACACAATGGCTTTCCACTCTATTAGTTTAATTCACTACATTTGATAATCTAAAACAATCCCATGACTACTAAAAACGACCTAAAATTTGCTGTTCTCATCGATGCAGACAACGTTCCTTATGCCAACGTAAAAGAAATGTTTGAAGAAATCGCCAAATACGGAACACCAACATTCAAGCGAATTTATGCCGATTGGACCAAACCAACCGTTTCGGGTTGGAAAAACGTTTTGTTAGAAAACGCCATAACTCCTATTCAACAATATAGTTATTCTACAGGAAAAAACGCAAGCGATAGCGCATTAATAATAGATGCTATGGACATTCTTTACACCGGAAAAGTAGACGGATTTTGTATTGTTTCAAGCGATTCCGATTTTACACGATTGGCTACAAGGCTTCGTGAAGCTGGTATGAAAGTTATCGGAATTGGAGAAAAGAAAACCCTAACGCCATTCATCACAGCTTGCGACAAATTCATCTATATAGAAATTCTTAAAAAACCAGATTTAGAACCAATAGCAGAAAGTAGCAACAAAAAAACAACTAAAACTACCAAAGCAACCAACACTCCAATAAGTAAAATAGATCCAAAAATCATTAAACTTTTAGCCGATAGTATTTCCGATTTGGAAGACGAAAACGGTTGGGCATTTTTAGGAGAATTAGGAAATTTAATGCTAAAAAAGAAAACCGATTTCGACCCAAGAAACTATGGTTTTCCTAAAATGTTGGCGCTAATCAAAAACATCAATCGTTTCGAAATCGACGAACGCGAAAGCGGTAAAAACAACATCAAACACATTTATGTAAGAAGAAAGTAAAAGTCGAGAAGTAACTTGCTTTTAGAAGATTTATATATAATAAGTTTCCTCCACTTGAATACCATTTTTTTCTAAAATGGCAAAAAGATACATACTTTGGTTAGGATCATACTTTTCTGTGCCACTTTGGTACCATTTTGCCAAAACATTCAACTGAAAATTAGTGTAACCATCAGTATCTGGTGGCAAACCTAGCAAACCAGCTAACAGAAAATCTTCCAAAACCTTTTTAGTAACAATACGCTTCGGAATTCCGTCAATGATGTAGCCGTTTCTATTTTCATAATCCAATCGACCCGAGACAAATCCAGAGTGAAAAGCATCATTATACTTCACCTCATCATAATCGATGTAAGGATTCAAACCATTTGAATAACCATTCAAATAATCTTGTCTGTAAGTTGGATCAAAAATATTTTCCATAGAGCTAATTGCTATGTTATTGTAAATTTCAAATCAAACTTAATAACAATAAAACAACAATTAATTAAAAATCGTTTAACGGAAAAAAAACTCTTTAAACCACAGCCACCTTGACGTTCATCGATAAAATTGGAAGTTTTTCAAGTACTCACAGATAAATTTACAACCAAGAATAAAATTACATTCTAAATAGATTTTTATCTTTTTTTTATTATTTTTACCTTAATAGATTATGTTATTTATTTCATATAAATTTAACAATAATTAGAATCTTAAAAACTCAAAGCCAAAATATAAAATAATTTAAATTATGGATCAATGGAAAGAACAAAGTATTGAAAAATTTTTAATTGAAATAGAAAATTACTATTTAGATTGTTCAGCAGACTATTTTCAAAACATGGGAATAGTTGATAAACTAAATACAGAAGAAGCTAAATATTTAAATAATAAATTAAACTTATCTAAAATTGTTGGTGTTAATTCTAAACTAATTTTAAATGAAACTTTAAAAGATAAAAGCAAAAATAAATTTTCATACTATTTATTAAGAACTAAAAATATTGATTTAGAAGTAAACTATTTAGATGATACAAAAAAAACTGTATTCATAAGATTGGCAGAAAATTACTTTCATGAAAAAAATAGTTTATTAATTTTTTCCATCATTGAATTATTTAAACGAAACTATAAGATAAAAGAAGAGGACATACTTTTCATTAATGAATTATACAAAAAAATAGATAGCCAGTACGAACTTGAGACATGGTCTTTCTTGAGATTTATAGTAAAACTAAATAATCTTGAAAAAATTGAAAAAGCATTTTATAAACAAAGAGAACTATTCGTTATTTTATCCTTAAAACTAGATAAACCAATACACTTTAACTTTCCTAATTTATTAGGAATTTTAAATAATGCAATACAGCATTATAGAGAAAATGGAGATATTATTTTAAAAGCAATGAATGTTTACAAAAGAACATCTAAAATACAAGAATTAGATTATCGTAAAGGAACATTAAAAAAGAAGATAAATGAATATCAAGAAAACAAACCAATTCAAGACAAAGAATTTGTAGAAATAGTTGAAATAATATTTCCTGAGTTAAAATAAATACAGATTAAAAAATAAGTAAAAATTCTATTTATACACATAAACAAAATCATGAAACAAAACACTTCTAAATCTTCAGATAATCATACTGAAATTAGATTAAAAGACAATAGTGAATTAATTTGTACAGATTTACGCTTAATTAAAGAGGATAAAAGCAAAATAATATCATTAAAAAAAGCTATTAATGAAGGAATTGAAAGTGGAATTGCTAAAGATTTTGATGCAAAAAAACACCTAGTATCGTTAAAGAAAAATAAAATGAATAAAATAATTTATCTACTCCTTATTGCAGTTTTAGTATCATGCACAAATTTACCAAATGAGTCTGAAATTTATTCAGACATAAATAAAAAGGTAAGAGAAGAATCTAATAACAAAGTAGAACTTTTAAATTGTAAAAAAGAAAACGCAATTGAAGAAGAAATTAATGGCGTAAAGAGTTACAAAATTTTTTATTCTGCAAAAATTAAATATTTAGAAAATGGCTTTATAAAAAAACCATACTTTTCTGATGCAAATTTTCTAAACCTATATGAAAAAAGCCCAAAAACAGCATTTTGCCAATGTATTGTTTATAAAGTTCCAAAAAACACAGAAGTTAAAATTAATGGTATAATAAAGTACTTAAAAACTGAAAATGGCTGGCAAACAACCAATGACTATATTACTTTAAATATATTAAAAAATAAAAAACAGCCGTAGATATTATAATTTATAACTTATAGAAAACATAAAAACTCTAGGTAAAACAAAAGTTCTTCTTTCTGTAATCATAAAATCTGAAAAGGAATAATCATTTTTTACTTTGTTGTCAAATATATTATTGACAAATAACTCAAAACCAAACGGACTATTTTTTTTCTGATAACGCAAAGAAGTATTGGCGATGTCATAAAAGTTAGTTTGATTAAAATTATCTGTATTTTTTAAATTTTCGTAATCAATTCTAAAAGTGAAATATTTTTTAAAAGTAAATTCAACTTCTGATGTAAGTTCATCTGATTGATAGTTACTTTTTGTAATTCCATTAAATTGGCTGAATCCTTTGTTGTAACCAATACTAATGTCGGGCCATTTTTTGTAGGCAGTTTTAAAAGTCAATCCTATATTTTGATTGTTTCTATCATTTGTCGTTGTAACATTATTAACCGATTGCAAATAATTAAACCAACTTAAGTTAGAGTTTAATTTTAAGTTAAATCGATAAATCTTTTTACTCACTGAACCCATAAATCTCCAGTTGGTTTCAGGATTATCGGTTAAAATAGGTGTCGAAAATTGATTTATTCCACTAAGTTGAATTTCATTTCTTGTAGTCTTTACTTTTTTGTTGAAACTTGCTGTAACATTCCAAATTACACCACGATACATATTCATTTTAGAATATCTCAAGTTGGCTGTGTGATATTGTTCATTCTCTAATAAAGCATTTCCTTTAAAAACTGAATTATAACTTTGTAACGTAAATTGATTCGCTAACTGGCTAACTTCTGGAAAAGTATTAGATAGCTTGTAGTTAAAAATCAAACTCTCCGATTTATTAAATTCGTATTCACTATTAAATTGAGGTTGTAATAAGGTTTTAGTAATGGTAAAATCCGATTGGTTTTGTTTGGTATTCAAATTATACCAATGTAAATATAATCCGGGTTTATTAGTCCATTTTCCTATTTTAAATTTATATTCTAAACCAATGTAAGCATCATTTAACTGGTATTTTACATTATTTCCGAAACTATTATTTCCAAAATTATTAATTGTTCCGTTGGTAAGCAATTGCTTTTCGGATGTTTCAAAATTTGAATTAATATAGTTGTTTCCGACATTAGTGTATAAATGATTAAAGTTGTTTATTATCCAATAATGTTTGAATAACGCATCAACGTTATTGCTTTTTACTCTTTTAATTTGGTCTATAGTATAACTTGAATCATTTTGCAGAGGAATTAATCCTGTTAAAAAAGTTTCATTTGTTAACCAACGATTTTGAGGTGTGTTTTTTTCGTAAGCTTGGTTTACGACAAAAGTAGTTGTGTGATGTTCATTATAACTTTTATGCCATTCCATAAATTGTTTTACAGAAACATTTTCAGCTTTAGAAATAGTTTCAAAAGTATTTGAATTTACATTTGTAACTGAATTGATGATGTTGTCAATATCGTTTGCACTTGATTGGAATTGTGAATTGTAATATATTTTTTCTTTATTGTTAGGCGAATAATCTAATTTAATATTTCCGATTCCTAGTATGCTTCTTGATTTGTTATCTTGAAATTTATTCTCAAAGGATACTAAACTATTTTGAAGATAGTCGTTTTCACTTTCAACTTTGGACTGCATAAACACTTTAGAAAAAATTCCAAAACCAGAAATCGCCAATTTAGGTGAAGTATCTAAACTAAAATTTAAAGCGCCGAATTGTGATTTATTTTGAACTACATCGGTATTATCATTAGTATAAGAAAACAAATTGGTTAGTGATTTTCTGTCCGATAAAAAACTACTTACACCACCTTGAAAGCGCATTAAATCATCAAATGTAAATGTGCTTTTACCAATATTATTAATATCTCCAATAAAACTTAAGTTGGTTTTTGGAGCATAGTAGAATAAACCAGCATGAGCTAAATGGAAACCATTATCGTTTGCAATTTCAGCTCCAGCCTCTATATCTCCAAAAACAAATTTCTTTTTGTTTTCTTTTAGTTTTACATTCATTGCCAAGTCATCACTGTCTGAAACTTGTTTCATAAATCCTACTTCATTGAAATGATCAATAACTTCAATTTTATCAAGAGCATCAGCAGGAATATTTTCTACAGCAAGTTTAGAACCACCACCAAAAAATGATTTTCCTTCTACCATCATTTTGGTAACTTTCTTACCTTGAACAGTTACATTTCCTTTTTTATCTACTTCTACGCCAGGCAATTTTTCAAGAACTTCTTTCATTTTTCGCTCATTGCCATTGGCAAAAGCTTTAATGTCATAGGTTAGTGTATCCTTTTTTATTACAATGGGTTTGTATTCGTGTTTGATTACGATTTCTTTTAGTATTTCACCAGTAGATTTTAGTTTAAAATCGTGGGTAGTTATGGTTGAGTTAGGTTCTAGAATTAATACTTCCTCAGTATATCCTATGTAGGAAACTGTTACTTCATATTTTACATTCGCATCTAATTCTAATCGATAACGACCTTTATTATCTGCAATTGCAAATTTTAAAGTAGCTTTTTCGGTTATAGGATTGGCAATAATGTTCGCTGATTCGAGAGGTTTTTCTTTTTCGTCAAAAACCACACCTGTAATGGTGTGGTTTTGTGAAAATATTGAAAGTGTGAAAAATAGTAATAAGAATTTTAGCATATTTATTAAGTAATCTTCTTACTTTAAAAATTTGTTTAATTACAAAACTTAATTATTAAAAACCTTCAAACATTTGAGATTCTGTAATTATTTTTTTGTCTTTTGGTAGTGAAATTATATCGTTATTTTCTTTATCATTAATTTTTACAGCAACATAAACCAAAGAAATATGTTCCAATTCTAAAATAACACCTGGCAATCCTCCAATACCTTTAGGTCCGTAAGAATCGTTTAGTTGTGGACAATACCAAGCAATAATTGGGCTTAAACGTTTTTTTACTTCATTTTCATCAGAATCAACATCGAAAGTTGAAATTGCTTTTATGCATTCATAACCACAAATCATTTTCTTTTCTGTAGTTATATTCCACGATGTTGTAGATTTTTTCTTAACAATAAAATTTTCTTGACTACCATATTTTTCAATCTCTATAAACAAATCTTCGGAATTACTCTTTCTGTGATAAATACCTTGAATATCGGTTATTAACAGAGATGAGCCTATGTCGTCTTGTACAGTTTTAGGAATTTTTTTTATATAAAATATCATCTCGTCTTTATTGTAAACCAATGATAAGGATACCAATTTAAGGTTTTCCTCTGCATTTGGATAAGCGTCAAACACTCTGTTTTCCATTGTATTGGACTTATTGAGTAACATTTTGTATTCAATAACTCTATTTTGCCCATATGACAAATTAATAAAAGGTAATAAAAGAAATATTATTTTATTTAGATTCATCTTCTATTTTTTTTGCAAAATCTGTAATTAATTTTTTGTACTCTTCCTCTGTAACAATTTTTGCATTTTTTGGAATTTCAATTTTTGCATCTTTTGTTTTAAGTTCTATTTTTGTTGCACCAATGATAATATTCCTATCTTGTAATTCCAAAATTAATCCAGGTAATCCGCCATAACCTTTTGGCCCAAATGAAGCAGGAATTGTTGGGCAATACCAAGCAATAATGGTTCTTTTAAATGTTCCAGCTGAGTTTTTAACTGTTGATACAGTAGTTGCTTTATAACATAAATAGCCTTGAATTTTTTTACTTTCTTTTGTTAATATCCATTTTGTATCATCTATTTTTTTCAGAATTATATGACCTATGTGATTATTAATTTCATTAAAAATAATATTTGATTTTTTTTCTTTGTAATATTTACCATCAACTCCACTAAAGGCAGAGCTGAAATTAGTATTATTTTCACCACTAATCATTTTTTTATTTTCATAAAATAGCATGGCGGTATCATTGAAATCTAAAAAAAAAGTAACATATTTAGCATTTTTCCTCGCTTCTTTATAGTATTCTGCTACTGGACTATTATCAAATTTTGAATCTTCTCCGACTATTAAACTATATTCTACCCTACTTGTTTTATCTTGACCAAACATTAAGATTGAATATAAGAATAGTATTAATGTTATTTTTTTCATTTCATTTTATATTAAATAGAGTAGTATGAATTATTAGTTTACAATATTTTAAAATTTTATACTTTTAAAAAAATTGGCAATATTTATAAGTTCATACATCTATAAAAAGCAGCAGCGACTAAAGGTGCATATTCTTCTTCAGTGTATCCGTGTGTCTCATACCAATTTACCGAATTATGGAATGCTATAACACAAGGGTGTTGTTTTACTATAGATGCTTTTTTTTCTTCAGGAGATGCAGTATTAGCGACCAAAAGTAATGTTAGTGTAAAAAATAGATTTTTCATATTTGTATTATTGTTAAATTATTAAATCATTAAATTATTCAGGGCAACCTAAGCATCTGTCATAAGCTGCAAAAGCTATAGCAATCGCTTCTTGCTCTGTTTGACCAGCTTGCCTAGCATAATGGTAAGCGATACTCCAAGCAGTTGGACAAGGAATTTCCCTCAACATTACTTTTTTTATTTCATTCTCTTTAACAACTTCCTCATCAGCAATTGTATTTGCCATTGACACACTACTAAAAGCTACCAATGCGATAGCTGTAAACATTAATTTTTTCATAAATTATTATTTTAAGATTAAAACTCAAATGTATATAAAATATTATAACATCAATATTAAAAAATTAATATCTTTATAAAAATTTTAATAAAACATGAGTATAGGTACAAGAATAAGAAAGAAAAGGACAGAAAAAGGATTTTCTCAAGAGTTTTTGGCAGAAAAATTAAAAATATCACAAGGAACATTATCAAATATTGAAAGTAACAAATCAAAACCTGATATTGATTTATTAAAATCTATTTCAAATTTATTAGAGGTTGATATTTATGATTTAATTGAGGAAACTAAATTAAAACAAGTTAACAAAGACAATTCAGTTGGATATCTTGCAGAAAATCAAAACTTCCAAATCTCTGAAAAATTAATTGAACAATACGAGGAAAGAATAAAAGAATTAAAAGAAATTATCTTCGAACTAAAAAATAAAAAATAAATTAACCAAACCAACGTTTATAAATTATGTATAACTAAAAATTATTTATTATGGCATCTACATCAGAAACTGGTCATGCAAAAAATGTAGCAAATTTTCAAGATTTAATTGAGTTCGTTACAGGGTATGGAGCAACTTATAATCCATCAAAAAACAGTCTAAAACTTCCGCAACTTATTGCACTAAAAGCATCAGCGGAAACTAATTTAGCAGATGTAATCTCAAAAAACACTAATTACAACAACAAAGTTAATGAACGTATCAGTGCTTTTAACGGCTTAAAATCGTATTCTACACGTTTAATTAATGCTTTACAAACTACAGATGCAACACCAGAAACTATTGGTAACGCTAAAACGTTTAATCGTAAAATGCAAGGCAAAAAAGCTTCTGCCTCTCAAACTCAAACCGATCCAAACGCACCAGCACCGGCAACTATATCATCAAGTCAACAATCTTACGATCAACTTATTCAGCATTTAGCAGGCTTAAACTCAGTACTAGAAAACGAAGCAAGTTACTCGCCAAATGAAACCGATTTGCAAGTAGCTACTATTCAAGCTAAAATTAATGATTTAACTGCTAAAAATACCGCAGTTGCAAGTGCATATACAAGTATAAGCAATTCAAGAATTGCAAGAAACGAAACACTATATTCAAGTACAACGGGACTAGTTGAAACCGCTAATGAGGTAAAGAAATATATAAAGTCAGTATTTGGGGCAAGTAGTCCCCAGTTTGCACAAGTAAAAGGTATTGAGTTTAAGAAACCTAAGATTTAATCATACCATAAATTAAAATTTCAGTACCACAAAATAAAATAGAACAACATTAATAAAACTTATTGCTTACGCAATAAGTTTTATTATAATCTCTTTTAAATAATTCTTAAACAAAATAAAAATTATCACAATTACTAAAAGAATTATAGAACCCACATTCAGTTTTATTTGTTCCGCTTTTAGATATATTTTAATCTCTTATAGAAATATAGCTTACGCATTTAAAAATCTTTCAATTTCAGATAATTTAATATTAAAGAGTACTAAAAGAGCATTTACTTTTTTATAATCAATAAAAAAATCCCGATTCTCATCGGGATTTTCTATTTTATTTACTCAAGTACATCTTACGTCTACTGTATAATTCGTAGAATTGATCGTCTTTTAAATCGTCTATAAACAAAATACTTTCACCTGTAGATTTCATTTCTGGACCGAGTGCTTTGTTTACATCTTTAAATTTACTGAAAGAGAAAACCGGTTGCTTAATCGCATAACCTTTCAACTGTGGATTGAAGGTGAAATCGGTTACTTTGTTTACACCAAGCATTACTTTGGTAGCATAATTTACGTAAGGTTCGCCATAAGCTTTTGCAATAAACGGAACCGTTCTCGATGCTCTTGGATTGGCTTCGATAATATAAACCGTATCGTCTTTTATCGCAAATTGGATGTTTATCAAACCAACAGTTCTTAAAGCTAAAGCGATTTTCTTTGTATGATCTTTTATTTGTTGCATCACAAATTCACCCAAATTAAATGGTGGCAAAGTAGCATTAGAATCGCCTGAGTGAATTCCGCAAGGTTCGATGTGTTCCATAATTCCTATGATGTACACATTTTCTCCATCGCAAATGGCATCAGCTTCAGCTTCAATTGCACCATCTAAATAATGGTCAAGTAATAATTTATTTCCTGGAATCGATTTCAATAAATCAATTACATGTTCTTCTAATTCTTGTTTGTTGATGACAATTTTCATTCCTTGTCCACCCAAAACATAAGAAGGACGAACTAATAATGGAAAATCTAAACTATCAGCTAATTTAGAAGCTTCATCAGCACTTTCAGCAATTCCGAATTTTGGAAACGGAATATTTAATTCGGTTAAAAGTTCTGAAAAACGACCTCTATCTTCGGCTAAATCTAAAGCGTCGAATGAAGTTCCAAGAATTTTAATTCCGTATTTAGATAATTTTTCTGCTAGTTTTAATGCCGTTTGTCCACCTAATTGCACGATAACTCCTTCTGGTTTTTCGTGACGAATGATGTCGTAAATATGTTCCCAAAAAACGGGTTCGAAATACAATTTATCAGCTGTATCAAAATCGGTAGAAACCGTTTCAGGATTACAATTAATCATAATCGTTTCGTAACCACATTCTTTCGCAGCCAAAACTCCGTGAACACAAGAATAGTCAAATTCAATTCCTTGTCCAATTCTATTTGGTCCTGAACCTAAAACTACTACTTTCTTTCTATCAGTTACTATACTTTCGTTATGAACGTATCTTTCACCATTAGCCGTTTGAATTTCAGCTTCAAAAGTTGAATAGTAATAAGGTGTTTTTGCTTTAAATTCAGCAGCACAAGTATCTACCAATTTATAAACACGCTTGATGTTCATTTCATCACGCAATTTATAAACCTGACTTTCCAAACAACCCAACATGTGAGCAATTTGTCTGTCGCCGTAACCTTTTTGCTTTGCTTCAAGTAATAATTCTTTTGGCAAAGTATCTATTTTGTAGTTTGTGATTTCTCTTTCTAACGAATACAATTCTTCGTATTGTTTCAAGAACCACATATCAATTTTAGTAATCTCGTGAATTCTACTCAATGGAATTCCCATGGCGATTGCATCGTAAATTACAAAAACCCTATCCCAACTTGCGTAAGTTAGTTTTTCAATAATTTGTTCGTAGTTTTTGTAACCTTTTCCGTCTGCTCCTAGTCCATTTCGTTTAATTTCAAGCGATTGCGTTGCTTTATGAAGCGCTTCTTGAAACGAACGACCAATTCCCATAACTTCTCCAACCGATTTCATTTGAAGTCCCAAAGTTCTGTCGGCACCTTCAAATTTGTCGAAATTCCAACGCGGTATTTTTACAATAACATAATCTAAAGTTGGCTCGAATAATGCTGAAGTCGATTTTGTAATTTGGTTTTGAAGTTCATCTAAAGTATAACCCAAAGCTAGTTTAGAAGCAATTTTTGCAATCGGATAACCTGTAGCTTTAGACGCTAAAGCAGAAGAACGAGAAACTCTCGGATTGATTTCGATAGCAACAATATCTTCTTTTTCATCTGGCGAAACAGCAAATTGAACGTTACAACCTCCAGCAAAATTTCCGATAGAACGCATCATTAAAATGGCATAATCACGCATTTTTTGAAATGTCGTATCCGATAAAGTCATAGCTGGAGCAACTGTGATTGAATCACCTGTATGAATTCCCATAGGATCCATGTTTTCAATCGAACAAATGATTACTACATTATCGTTTTTATCGCGTAGAAGTTCTAATTCATATTCTTTCCAACCCATTAATGCCTTGTCAATCAAAACTTCATGAATTGGTGACATTTCTAAACCATAGGTTAATTTCTCTGCAAAATCTTCTTTTTTGTATACAATTGCTGCACCAGTTCCACCAAGTGTAAACGATGGTCGAATTACTAATGGAAAACCAAATTCTTGTGCAATTTCTTTACCTCTTAAAAACGAAGTACAGATTTCTGCAGGCGCAGATGGAACATTTATCTTCTTTAAAAGTTGCTTAAATTGTTCTCTATCTTCAGTAATATTGATGGCATTAACATCAACACCAATCATTTTTACATTGAAGTCTTCCCAAATTCCTTTTTCGTCGGCTTCTAAACAAAGATTTAATGCTGTTTGCCCACCCATTGTTGGAAGAACTGCATCAATTTGAGGATGTTCTTTTAGAATTTGGATAATGGATTTGGTAGTTAATGGTAATAAATAAACATGATCCGCCATACTTGGGTCGGTCATGATGGTTGCTGGATTGGAATTGATAAGGATTACTTCAATTCCTTCTTCACGAATAGAACGTGCCGATTGTGAACCTGCGTAGTCAAATTCGCATGCTTGCCCAATAACGATTGGACCTGAACCAATAATTAAAACCGATTTGATTGAATTGTCTTTTGGCATTGTAGTTAGTTTGTTAAATCTGAACTTGTTTCAGATTCTGTTGTTATTTGTGTTATAAAATTTAGTTGTGTTGTGTAAAAGTAATCTGTTTGATTTGAAAAGTAAAAAAATGATGGTTTAAACTTATCAAATTTTATAAACAGGTTTAAAAAAAAGCCGCTACTAATAAAAGTAACGGCTTGATATTGATTAGAATCTAATCATTATTTTTTGTGTCTTGGTTCGCAAGATACTGTCAATTTATGTCTTCCTTTAGCTCTACGACGCGCAAGGACTTTTCTTCCATTTGCAGAAGCCATTCTGTCCATAAATCCGTGTTTATTTCTTCTTTTTCTTTTCGATGGTTGAAACGTTCTTTTGCTCATTGCTTTTTATCTTTAAAATCGTATAATAATCTTTTCTTGAGGTCTTTTTTAAACCGAGTGCAAATATACAACGATTTTTATTACTTGCAAGTAGTTTTTTAAAAATATTTTAATTTCTATTTATTATCTTTGCAAACTTAAAAATACACTATTATGTTTCACAGAAATATCAAACTTATTTTAACAGGTTTAATCTTTATCGCTGCTATTTGGCAATTCACAGAAGGTAATATCGGAAATGGAATTTTCCTTATCTTATTGTCATTAATTCCTTTGTTTCTTTATTTTAAAAATGAATATATTTTAATGGCCTTCTTACAGTTACGTAAACAAAACTTTGAAGGTGCAAAAAAATGGTTAGCCAAAATAAAAAATCCTGAAACGGCTTTAGTTCAAAAACAACAAGGATATTACAACTACCTTCAAGGATTAATGTTATCTCAAACTAATTTAATTCAAGCCGAGAAATACTTCAAGAAAGCAATTGAATTGGGTTTAAATATGGACATGGATTTAGCTGTAGCAAAATTAAATCTAGCTGGTGTAGCAATGTCTAGAAGAAGAAAACTAGAAGCTACAAACCTTATCAACGAAGCTAAAAAGCTAGACAAACAAGGAATGCTGAACGATCAGATAAAAATGATGAAAGAACAGATGAAGAAGATTTAGTATTCAGTTGGCAGTGTTCAGTATTCAGTTATAATGATGCTGAAATAAAAAAGTTCGCAAAAATTGCGAACTTTTTTATTTTCAAAATATTTCTGCCAACTGAACACTGCCAACTGACTAATATCCTTCCGTTGGAATTTCAATCAAATACTTTTTCTTAGTTGTATTAACTAATTTCTTGTCTCGCAACCAAGGATTGTGGATTTTTAAAATTTTGTAATTGATTCCTTGCGATTTTGCAAATGTTGCCAAATCAGTTATAGAACTATCAACTTCAATGGTTTTAGTTGGAATGTTATCATACAATTCATATTTTGAAACATCAAAACCATAAAGTGATGGGTTTTTCATGATTTCTTTCAAAGCTAAAATTCTGAAAACATATCTTGATGTTTCATCTGTTAACAATAAATCATAATAATCTGTAACTTTTTGCTCCGTAATTTTGTTGTTCACTCCTGTCATTCCTCCATTATAAGATGCTGCTGCAAGTGTCCAGCTTCCGAATTTCTCTTTGGCTTTCAATAAATATTTACAAGCTGCTTCGGTAGATTTTTGAAGATGGTAACGTTCGTCAACACCATCATTAACTTCCATTCCTTTTTCTTTGGCAGTATCTGGCATAAATTGCCAAACACCTCTTGCTCCTGCTGAAGAAACCGCATTAGTTAATGAACTTTCAATAACAGCCAAATATTTAAAATCATCTGGAACTCCATACTGTTTTAAGATAGGCTCAATAACAGGAAAAGCTCTATTAGCACGTTTTATAATTAGTATTGTAGAAGAATGTAAATTAGCATTGATTAATAATTCTCTGTCAAATCGCTCTTTTACGTCGGCTATTTGCAAAGGCGCTTTTTCACCAGCAAAGTCAATTTTTGCTGGAAAATATTGAGAAGTACCTTCTTTAAATTGTTTTTCCTTTTGTTCGCCAGAAGTTGCATAAATAAACGCTCCACTTGCTAAAACTAATAGTGCAGTTGCACCTAAAATTTGTATCTTTTTCATATTCCAATTGTATATTTTTCAAAGCTACAAAAATCAATCCAAAATCAAAATCATTCTAAAATTATCTTTGGTAAATTTGTGTTAAACCATCGATATTTACTTAGAATCATTGCATGAGTACCTCCTTTTACATTAATAAAACCTTTAATATGTTTGGCAGGAAAAACTTCGTCAGCATCACCATGAATATGAACAACTTCCATATCAATTTTAGTTCTATCCCAACAAATCATTTGCTCAATTGCCCAATCTAAGTATTCTTTATTGCGCATATGAAGGTATTTCTCGTAAAGTTTTAATTTCTTTTTCAAAGTATCGCCAAAAGCGTATTTGGTCAATAGTTCAACATCTTGCAACAAACCTGTAGGAAGTAATTTATAGGCTTTAGTAGTTTTAGCAATTTTCATTCTTCGAGGTAATTCATTATTGCTGCGAACGCTTGAAACGATAATGATTTTTTTAGTAGTAAGAAACTGTTTCATTTCCTGAACTAAAACGCCTCCAAAGGAAACTCCAATTAAAACTGCATTATCATGAGTTACTTTTTTTGCCATACGTTTGGCATAATCAACAAGCAATTCATTCTTTTCTGGCAGAAACCAGTGTAATAAGTGTACTTCGAAAGTATCTTTTGGCAAATCAATCATTTCAAAGATTGTTGGACTTGCTGCTAGACCTGGCATAAAATAAACGTGTATCTTACTCATATTTTAACTTATTTCGGTGGCTTTATCCATATTTTATTCCGAAATTTGCATAAAATTAATTTATTTATCCCACTTATACATGAACTCAGAGTTAATTTTAGAAAAAATGGAAATTAAAGACAATACATTCGCTAGACAGTTTGAAACTTTGGTCGATGGAAAGTTGGTTTCTGTTGAATATTCGTTTCAAGAAAAAAAGATTTTCCTAACAAGAATCAATACTTTTGATGGATTTGACAATGAAGAATTTATCAATGATTTATTGAAGAATATTATGGAAATTGCCTACGAACGTAAATTAAAAGTGGTTCCTATTCTTCCTAAAATTACATTGTTTTTTAGAAAAAATACAACTTATAGAGATTTATTACCACCGGGAATTAAAATCTAATTTTTTATGAAAAAAACATTATTGTTTTTATTTTTCTTTACTCTTTCAATTTCATATGGTCAAATTCCTGGACCTCCAGGATGTAGAACTTTTGACAAATTAGACACCAATAATGATGGATTTACTTCATTTGAAATTGATTTTTATTTGAATTATGTAAGAAGTTATGCTTTGTCTGAATTAGGTTATAATTTGAATGGTTATAATTTAACTTTATTTCCATCTCAGACTGATTATGATAATAATACAAACGCAATTTTGAGCGCTAATTATAGTAATATTGTTGCAAATCAGCAATATTGTTATTTAAAAATCACATATTCTGGTAGCGGAACATTATACAACCAAGCGGATTTAAATTATAATTTAACATGCCATATTTTGGTCGTTCATCAACCATCTAATAATTTTGACAATGATGGAGTTGCAAACGGATTAGAAGATTTGAATACTAATTTAAGACTTGGCGATGACGATACTGATAATGACGGAATTCCAAACTTCAAAGATACTGATGATGATAATGATGGCGTTTTAACGATAAACGAAGATTATAATGCCAATGGAAATCCAGTTGATGACGACACCAATTCAAACGGAATTCCTGATTTTCTTGACAATACTAACACATTACAAATTATTGAAAATAATTCCTCTATTTTCTATTTGCAACCAAATCCTGTTAATGAGATTTTAAACATTACTTATTCTGAAAACACTTCTTATAGTGTTTCAATTATTGATATAAATGGAAGAATTTTGAAAAACAGTAACAATTCACCATCATCAATTGATGTATCAAATTTTGAAAATGGAATTTATATCCTTCTAATTCAATCGGATGGAAAATCATCGCATCAAAAATTCATTAAAAATTAATTTATTATTAAAATATATTTAAACCATTTCAGATGTTGAAATGGTTTTTTTTTTGAATAAAAAAATTATCTTTATCAAATGAATTCAGAAGAACTAAATCTCAACATTATTTCATTTTTTGAAAACATCCAAAAATATTATGGTTGCAAAACCGAAATTACAGAAGGATTATTTTCAGAATTAGAAGATTTAGATGCCAATCTTACTACATGGAATTTATCTGAATTTGATTTAATTCGTTCTGCATATCGTAACAATGGCAAACGATTTATGTTTGAAGGAAACTCAATGTACTATGAAATTTCAGGCGAAAGAATCATAGATTTCAAACAACCAGGAAGAAATAAATATGAATTTATTGAACAATACAGCGAATCTGTTTTTAGGATTACTAAAATCAGGTTTAACTATAAATATTAGAAAATCCAATTTTTAAAATTCCAAATTCCAATACTTAAACAGTTGGGATTTGGAATTTTTCGTTTTGGAATTTCAATCTTACACTTCCATCTTCATCTATTCTTGTCAAATTGATTTCGTGCAAAGTATTGACTAATTCTGGATTCCAAGGTGTTTTAACTTTTACGTAATTTTCTGTAAATCCGTGAATGTAACCTTCTTTATTTTCACCTTCAAACAAAACAGTTCTGTTGGTTCCAATTTGGTTTTCGTAAAAAGCACGACGTTTTTTAACTGACAATCCACGAAGCATTTTACTTCTTTTAGATCTCACATTCATTGGAACTACATTTTCCATAGTTGCTGCTTCAGTATTGTCCCTTTCAGAATAAGTAAAAACGTGCAAATAAGAAATATCCAACTCATTTAAGAAATTATAAGTTTCTAAGAAATGTTCATCGGTTTCACCTGGAAAACCTACAATTACATCAACACCAATGCAAGCATGTGGCATCACTTTTCTAATGTTCTCAACTCTATCAACATAAACTTCACGTTGATAACGACGTTTCATTTTACCCAAAATTTCATTACTTCCAGATTGCAATGGAATGTGAAAATGAGGCACAAAAGTTCTACTTTTTGAAACAAATTCAATAGTTTCATTTTTCAACAAATTAGGTTCAATAGATGAAATTCGTAAACGTTCAATTCCTTCCACTTCGTCTAATGCTTTTACTAAATCCAAAAAAGTATGTTCGTGTTTTTTGTTTCCGAATTCACCTTTTCCGTAATCACCAATATTTACGCCAGTTAGAACTATTTCTTTAATGCCTTGTTGCGAAATTTCGAAGGCATTTTTCAATACATTTTCCAAAGCATCACTTCTTGAAATTCCGCGTGCTAATGGAATGGTACAATAGGTGCATTTGTAATCGCAACCATCTTGCACTTTTAGAAAAGCACGAGTTCTATCGCCAATGGAATAACTACCAACATAAAAATCGGCTTCTTCAATTTCGCACGAATGCACTTCGCCCATATCATTTTTGGACAAATCATTAATATAATCGGTGATTTTAAATTTTTCTGTAGCACCAAGAACTAAATCAACACCATCAACGGCAGCAAGTTCTTCTGGTTTTAATTGCGCATAACAACCAACGGCAGCAACAAATGCTTTATCGTTGAGTTTCATAGCTTTTTTTACTATTTGCTTGAATTGTTTGTCGGCATTTTCTGTAACTGAACACGTATTAATAACATACATATCAGCAACTTCTTCAAAATCTACTCTATCAAAACCTTCGTCCTGAAAATTACGTGCAATAGTTGACGTTTCTGAGAAGTTCAACTTGCATCCTAAAGTGTAGAATGCTACTTTTTTTCTGTTTTCCATAAGTAAACTCAATTAATGAAATCGTTGTCAAAAAATTGAGATTGCAAATTTAGGCAAAAAATAAAAAAAGCCGCAGATTCACAGATTAAAATTATTTTAAAATAGTAAAATAACAAGCAATTATGCAATATAACTTTACAATTATGTAATATTTCTAATTTATAAAAAGTGAATTTTACATTGATAAAAAATTAATATTATGATAGTAGAAATAGCAAACGAAGGAAGAAAATTTATAGGTTTTAGAGCAGTTGGAGATGTTAATGCCGATGATTTTACAACTGTAGTCATTCCAAAAGTTGAAGCTTTTGTAACTAAATATGATACCTTAAATTATCTTTTACAAATTGAAACCGAATTATCAAATTTTACCGTTGGCGCTTGGCTTCAAGATGCAATTTTAGGAATAAAAGTGTTTTCAAAATGGAACAGAGCCGCAATAATAACCGACACTCAAGGTATCAAAATTTTCACTGAACTTTTTAGCAAAATTATGATTGGAGAATTTAAATGCTTTAATCATGATGAGTTGGATGCCGCTATTTCTTGGGTTTCTGAAGAAGATTTAAAAGAATAATTTCAACCTTTACAATAAAAAAACACATAACATTATTGCTATGTGTTTTTTATTTATGCTAATTAAATAATTTACTCTTTTCTATATTTTTTAGTTTCTTCAAAAATGTGTTCCAATATTTTAGCATCTTCTTCTGTAAAATCTACGTGACGACGCGACATTACAATTTTAGCAGTTTGAAATGCTTTTGAAGTTAAGTAAGTTGTAAAACCTGAAGCGCCACCCCAAGAAAAACTTGGAACAAAATTTCTAGGAAAACCACTTCCAAAAATATTAGAAGAAACTCCTACAACAGTCCCTGTATTAAACATGGTATTGATACCACATTTACTATGGTCACCCATCATTAGTCCGCAGAATTGTAATCCTGTTTTGGCAAAGCCTTCTGTTTCGTAACTCCACAAACGAACTTCTTCATAATTATTTTTTAAATTAGAATTATTACTATCAGCTCCAATGTTACACCATTCGCCTAGAACAGCATTTCCTAAAAACCCATCATGTCCTTTATTAGAATATCCGAAAAGCACTGAATTATTAACCTCTCCTCCAATTCTTGAATGTGGTCCGACAGTAGTTGCTCCATAAACTTTGGTTGCCAATTTCACTTGAGCTTCTTCACACAATGCGAATGGTCCACGAATGACAGAACCTTCCATTATTTCGGAGTTTTTTCCAATATAAATTGGTCCAGTTGATGCATTTAAAGTTACAAACTCTAGCTTCGCTCCTTCTTCAATAAAAATATTTTCTGGTGACAAAACATTGACACTTTTTGGTATAGGTTGTGAAGTTCTTCCTTCTGTAATTAAGTCAAAGTCTTCTCTAATTGCGGCGTCATTTTTAGCAAAAATATCCCATGTATTTTCAACTGTTAAACAATCTTCGTTAAATTCAATAATTTCGTAAGTATCAAAATCAATTTCTTCTTGAGTATCGTTAGTATAAAAAGCAATTACTGCATCACCTTTAAAAATTGCCTGATTTTTTTCTAAACTTTTAACCATTTCTGATAAAACATCATTGGGCAAAAAAGAAGCATTAATCATTACATTATCTTCAAGTTCTACCATTGGGTATTTTTCAGAAAGATATTCTTCTGTTAAAGTAGTTGTTGTATAACCCAAATATTTTTCCCATTTCTCACGAATGGTTAAAATCCCTATACGAATTTCAGCAACAGGTCTTGTAAATGTAAAAGGTAAAAGTGCGTTTCTAACAGTTCCGTCAAAAAGTATGTAGTTCATTTTGGTTGTGAGTTTAAAGTTGCGAGTTCAAAGTTACAAAAGTTTAGTTCAAAAAAAACCTCCCAAAAATTTGGAAGGTCTTAATAAAATTTGAACAGCTAAAAAATTATTTTCCGTGTTTAGCGTATTTAGTTTTGAATTTATCGATACGTCCTGCAGTATCGATAAGTTTAGATTTACCTGTGTAAAATGGGTGAGATGTTCTAGAAATCTCCATTTTGTAAACTGGATATTCAACTCCTTCGTGAGTGATAGTTTCTTTAGTTTCAACTGTTGATTTAGTGATAAAAACATCTTCGTTTGACATGTCTTTAAAAGCAACTAATCTGTAATTTTCTGGGTGAATTCCTTGTTTCATTGTGTAAATCTTTTATTTGTTATGAAGTAGTTTGTTGTGAAGCTTTCATTATAAAAGGTATCAACTGGCTACAACTTTTAATTATTGTTTTTTATTTGAGAGTGCAAAAATACAACTATTTTTTAATTATCAAACCTTTAAAGCACTTTTTTTAATTGAATTATATATTCTACAATAATAATGGAATTACTATATTTGTGGATTAATTTTAAAGATGAAAAAAATGGATAATACTACTTCTCCTGCTAAATCAGGTTTAACTTATGGTCTTCTTTTTGGTGCAATAATGATTTTGGAATTTGTTGTAGGATATGTTATGAACATAGATCCTCAGACAAATCCAACTTATGGAGTTGTTATTAGTGTACTTAATTATTTAGTATTGCCATTACTTTTTATCTATTTAGGCTGCAACAATTATAAGACTAACATCAATTCAGGTTTTATTTCTTTTGGACAATGTTTAAAAATTGGGGTTACCATTTGTGTAATTGCAGGTTTAGTTTCAGCAATATTTTCAGGTGTATTTGGAATGATTTTTCCAGAATATTTCGAGGAAGTATTTGATAAAGTAGGAAAAATGATGGTTGAAAAAAATCCTGATATGCCATCCGCACAAATAGAGATGAGTATTTCTATGATGAAAAAATTCTCAAACCCAGCCATTTCAATTCCTATTACTGTATTAATGTTTGCTTTTATTGGATTAATTTGGTCTCTTATTGTAGGTGCAATTGTAAAAAAAGATCGTAATCAAAGTTTATAGTTTAATGAATTTATCCATAGTTATCCCACTATTAAACGAGCAAGAATCGTTACCTGAGTTGCATTCATGGATTGTAAAAGTCATGAAAGAAAATAATTACACTTATGAAATTCTATTTATAGATGACGGAAGTACAGATGATTCTTGGCAAACTATTGAAAATTTATCAAAAGAAAATCCTTGTGTAAAAGGTATCAAGTTTTTAAGAAACTTTGGAAAATCTCAAGCACTTCATGCAGGTTTTGCAAAAGCTCAAGGTGATGTTATCATTACAATGGATGCAGACTTACAAGATAGTCCAGATGAAATTCCAGGATTATTCAAAATGGTGACGGAAGAAAATTTTGATTTAGTTTCAGGTTGGAAAAAGAAACGTTACGACAATGCTGTAACCAAGAATTTACCTTCCAAATTATTCAACTGGGCAGCTAGAAAAACTTCTGGTGTTTATTTGAACGATTTTAATTGTGGTTTGAAAGCATACAAAAATGTGGTTATCAAAAACATTGAAGTTTCTGGTGAAATGCACCGATATATCCCAGTTTTAGCTAAAAATGCTGGCTTTGGAAAAATTGGCGAAAAAGTAGTTATTCATCAAGCAAGAAAATACGGCGAATCTAAATTTGGAATGAGTCGTTTTGTTAATGGTTTTCTTGATTTAATTACGATTTGGTTTTTATCTAGATACGGAAAACGTCCAATGCACTTGTTTGGAGCTGCTGGAGTTTTGATGTTCATCATTGGTTTTTTAGCAACCGGATTCATCATTACTATAAAACTTATAAAACTTTACTCTGGATTTGATACCATTCTTGTTACGAGTAATCCACTATTTTATATTGCCTTAACTTCAATGATTATTGGAACACAATTATTTTTAGCTGGATTTTTAGGTGAAATCATTCTTCGTACAAAAAACAATGAAGAACGTTATAAAATTGCCTCAGAAATAAATTTATAATAATTCAAAACGATTTTTTCGTATTACAAAATAGAATCATGCACATAGAACAAACTATTTTAGACAAAGTAAACGAGTGGTTAACACCAACATTTGACAATCAAACGCAAGAAGATATCAAAGAAATGATGACAACTTCTCCTAAAGATTTAGAAGAAAGTTTTTTTAAAAATCTTGAATTTGGAACTGGCGGAATGCGAGGTATTATGGGCGTTGGAACCAATAGAATAAACAAATATACACTTGGAAAAAACACAAAAGGGTTATCCAATTATATGATAAAATCATTTCCTGGAGAACAACTAAAAGTCGCTATAGCTTACGATTGTCGTCATAATAGTGATACTTTGGCAAAAGTTGTTGCTGATGTCTTTTCGGCAAATGGAATTCACGTTTATCTTTTTTCTGATATGCGTCCAACTCCTGAATTGTCTTTTGCTTTAAAATATTTGAATTGTCATGCAGGAATCGTACTTACGGCTTCACACAATCCACCAGAATATAATGGATACAAAGTATATTGGCAAGATGGTGGGCAGTTAGTTCCACCACAAGACAAAGAAATTATAGAGGTTATCGAAGCATTAAATTATAGCGAAATTAAATTTGAAGCTAACGAAAATCTTATTGAATACATTGATGTTGCTATAGATGAAGCTTTTGCAAAATCTACTGTTGAAAATGCAAGTTTCAATACACCAGCAGCAGCAAAAGAAAATTTAAAAATTGTTTATACTTCACTTCACGGAACTTCAATAAAAGCAATTCCGGGAGTTTTAGCAAAAGCTGGTTATACTGATGTGAATATTGTTGCAGAACAAGAAGTTCCCAACGGTGATTTTCCAACTGTGAAATCTCCAAATCCTGAAGAACCAGAAGCTCTTTCAATGGCAATAGCTTTATCTGATAAAATTGGTGGCGATATTGTAATTGGTACCGATCCTGATTCTGACAGATTGGGTGTTGCTGTTCGTGATACTGATGGTAAAATGATACTCTTAAATGGTAATCAAACTATGGTTATCATGACAGCTTTCTTACTAGAACAATGGAAACGAGCTGGAAAAATTAATGGAAAACAATTTATTGGTTCAACTATTGTTTCAACTCCAATGATGTTAGAATTAGCATCTGGATACAATGTTGAATGCAAAGTTGGATTAACTGGTTTCAAATGGATTGCTAAATTTATAAAAGACTTCCCAGAACTAACATTTATTGGTGGTGGAGAAGAAAGTTTCGGATTCATGGTTGGCGATGCTGTTCGTGATAAAGATGCTGTTGGCGCTTGTTTACTAGTTTGCGAAATTGCTGCGCAAGCCAAAGCTGCAGGAAGTACATTATATAAAGAGTTATTAAATCTATATGTTGATTTTGGTTTTTACAAAGAGCATTTGATTTCGTTAACCAAAAAAGGAATTTCAGGAATGCAAGAAATTAATCAAATGATGATTGATTTACGTGAGAATCCGATGAGTGAGATTAATGGTCAACGTGTGGTTTGTATTGAAGATTATGAAAATTCGACTTCAAAAAATATGTTTACTCAAGAGATTGAATCGATTTCAATTCCAAAATCTAATGTACTAATCTATTATTTAGAAGATGGCTCTAAAATTTGTGCTCGTCCGAGTGGAACAGAACCAAAAATTAAGTTTTATTTTAGTGTGAATGCTCCTCTAGATGCTATAGAAAACGCTAAAGAAGTAGAGAAACAATTGGACGAAAAAATCAAAAATATTATTGCTGAGATGCAGTTAAGCTAAATGAATACAACCTTTTTCAAAATACTACGTTTTGCATTA